>NZ_JAAGPE010000473.1:0-4710 GCF_017104605.1 Burkholderia sp. Ac-20384
TAAGCGGAATCGCCTGCGCGGTCTGGTATTGCGTGGCGCGTGCAAGGTCGCCGGCCATCCCCGCGCCGATTCGCAAGTCGAGCGCCTTCTGCAACTCCGCCGGCAGCGACACGCTTTCCACCGCGAACGCGTCGAGCGCCAGGCCGTAGCGCGTGAACACCGGCACCAGCGCGTCGGCGACGCGCTGCGACAGCAGCGACTGGTTCGCGGCCATGTCGACGAACGGCACGTCGGCCGAGCCGAACGTGGTGCTCATCGCAGTGACGACCAGGTTGCGCAGTTGCTGCTCGAGATCGTCGACCGTGTACTGCGCGCGCGTGCCGCTGACCTCGCGATAGAACGCGCCCGCGTCGACGATCCGGTACGAGTAGATGCCGAACGCGCGCACCTGCACGAAGCCGAATTCGCGGTCGCGGATCGTCACCGGCTGCGCGGTGCCCCAGCGCCGGCCGAGCTGCAGCCGCGTGCTGAAGAAATAGACGTCCGACTTGAAAGGCGACTGAAAGAGTTTGTCCCAGTTCTTCAGGTACGTGAGCACCGGCAGCGTGTTCGTCTCCAGCGTGTACAACCCGGCCTGGAAGATGTCGGCGATCTTGCCTTCGTTGACGAAGATCGCGACCTGCGTCTCGCGCACGGTCAGCTTGCCGCCGTACCGGATTTCCATGTCTTCCATCGGATAGCGCCAGGCCAGCACGCCATCGGTGTCTTCCGTCCATTGCAGGACGTCGACGAACTGCTTGCGGATAAACGATCCCAGACTCATGTCGGTCTCCTCGAAACGCGTGGCGCGTCAGGTCAGGCAGGCGGCATTGATGATGCCGACGACGAGCGACGCGGTGCCCATCAGGCCGCCCATCGCGACGTTGCGATCCTCGATCGCATGATTCATGCCGGGCATCAGGCGTGTGAGCGCCGCATAGGTGATCAGTTGCACGGCCATCGCGCCGACGGCCCAGATCACGACTTCGCCGAGCGTGGAATTGTGCGCGATGCTGGACGCGAGCGTCAGGCAGAAGCCGATCAGCGCGCCGCCGAACGACAGCGTCGCGGCCGAGTTGCCGTCGCGGATCAGCGCCAGTTCGTCGAACGGGGTGACCTTCAGGTACACTGCCGCGAACACAAGAAGCAGCACGAACGCCGACAGTAAATGAACCGCATAGAGATAGGCACTATTCATTCTTTCCCTCGGATTTTGTGCTCGGTTCGCCGCCCCGTCGCCGGCCGGCTTGTGTGGGGCCAGCAGGCGGATGGCCGCCCCACAAAATTCCGCGCCAGTATATCCACATTGCCGACCGCTGCACAACGGACGCACCATGCTGCATAGGCGCGCGCTCGTCCTGTCGATTCTCGTGCTCGCGTCGTGCGGGCTCGGCTACGAACTGATCAGCAGCGCGCTGTCCAGCTACCTGCTCGGCGATTCGATCCTGCAGTTCTCGTCGGTGATCGGCTGCTACCTGTTTGCGATGGGGATCGGCTCGTGGCTCGCGAAGTTCGTCGAGGACGACGACGTGCTCGACCGCTTCGTCGACATCGAGTTGCTCGTCGGCCTGCTCGGCGGCGTGTCGGCCGCGCTGCTGTTCGCGGTGTTCGCGTGGCTCGCCGCGCCGTTCCGCGCGGCGCTCTATGCGCTCGTGCTGGCGCTCGGCATGCTGATCGGGATGGAGATCCCGCTCGTGATGCGCGCGTTCCAGCAACGGCGCCAGGCGTTCCGCCATACCGTCAGCGAAGTGCTGACCTTCGACTATCTCGGCTCGCTCGCCGTGTCGCTGATCTTCCCGCTCGTGCTTGCGCCGCGTCTCGGCCTGCTGCGCACCAGCTTCCTGTTCGGGCTCCTGAACGCGTTCGTCGCGCTCTGGACGACGCACCTGTTCCGCGACGAGATCCGCAACGTGCGCGGCAAGCTGATGCGCGCGTCGCTCGTGATCGGGCTGCTCGTCGCCGGCTTCGCGCTGTCGGACCGCATCACGCACTGGGCCGAACACGGCGTGTACGGCGACGAGACGATCTATTCGGAAACGACGCCGTACCAGCGGATCGTGCTCACGCAGTGGCACGACGACATGCGCCTGTACCTGAACGGCAACCTGCAGTTCTCGTCGCGCGACGAGCATCGCTATCACGAGGCGCTGATCCACCCGACGATCGACGCGCTGCCGTGGGCGAAGCGCGTGCTCGTGCTCGGCGGCGGCGACGGCCTCGCGGTGCGCGAACTGCTGAAGCACCGCAACCTCGAACAGATCACGCTCGTCGATCTCGATCCCGCGATGACGAAGCTGTTCTCGACCTCCGCGCCGCTCGTCAAGCTGAACCAGGGCTCGCTGAAAGACCCGCGCGTGCACGTGATCAACGACGATGCGGTGCGCTGGCTCGAATCGAATGCCGACGTGTACGACGCAATCGTCGTCGACTTCCCCGACCCGACCAACTTCGGGCTCGGCCGGCTGTATTCGGTGCCCGTGTTCCGGCTGCTCGCGCGCCACCTGTCGGAGAACGGCTACGCGGTGATCCAGTCCACGTCGCCGTATTTCGCGCCGCACGCGTACTGGACCATCATCGCGACGCTGCACGAAGCCGGGCTCAACACGTGGCCGTACCACTGCTACGTGCCGTCGTTCGGCGACTGGGGCTTCGTGATCGCCGGCAAGCGCCGCGACTTCACGGTGCCGACGCACTACTCGGTGCCCACGCGCTGGCTCGATGCGCAAACGGCCGCCGAGATGTTCCACTTCCCGGCCGACATGCCGGCGCTGCCGATGTCGCCGAACGAACTCAACGACCAGCCGCTCGTGCGCCGCTTCGACGACGACTGGAAACACGTGCTGCGCTGATGGACCGCCGCACGTTCCTCGTCGCGTCGGCGGCCGCGTCGCTCGCCGCCTGCGGGCGCACCGGCTGGATCGAGACGACGCCGCATGTCGGTTACCCGGGCATGCGCGAAGGCCATGCGCTGCGCGACCATGCGACGCTGCCGCCGCCGTCCGGCACAATCGAGACCGACATCGCGATCCTCGGCGCGGGCGCGGCCGGGCTGTCGTGCGCATGGCAGCTGGCGCGCGCGGGACACAAGCGCTTCACGGTGCTCGCCGGCCCCGAATTCGGTGGCAACGCGGCCGGCGGCCGCTTCGGCGATCTCGGCTATCCGAAAGGCGCGCACTACCTGCCGCTGCCGTCACTCGAATCCGCGCACCTGCGCGACATGCTCGCCGATCTCGGCGTGATCGAATCGGCGCCGTTCTCCGCGCGCCCCGTGTACGACGAGCGCGTGCTCGTCCATGCGCCCGACGAACGGCTCTTCATCGCCGGACAGTGGCAGGACGGCATCGTGCCGACGGCCGGCCTCGGCGCCGACGAACTCGCGCAACAGGCACGCTTCTTCGCATACACGGACGGGCTGCGCACCGCACGCGGCGCCGATGGCCGCAAGGTGTTCTGCATCCCGGTCGCGGAATCGTCACGCGACCCGCGCTGGCGCGCGCTGGACCGGCGCTCGTTCCGCCAATGGCTGCTCGACGAGGGCTACACCGCGAAGGCGCTGCACTGGTACCTGAATTACTGCTGCCGCGATGACTACGGCGCCGGGTACGAGCGCGTGTCCGCGTGGGCCGGCCTGCACTATTTCTCGTCGCGCGGCGGCCACGCGGGCGATGCGAGCGACGGCGCGGTGCTGACCTGGCCCGACGGGCTGCACTCGATGGTGACGAAGCTCACCGATTCGATCACCACGCGCACCGGCTCGAACGCATGGTCGCGCGACGGCTTCGCGGTGCGTGCGACCGAACGCGCAGGCGGTGTCGACGTACTGTGCGCGCGCATCGGCAACGACGGTGCGCTGTCGACGTTCACGCTTAAGGCGCGGCGCGTCGTGTGCGCGATGCCGCTGTTCGTCGCGACGCGCGTGTTTCCGCAGCTTGCCGCGTACGGCTTCGATCCCGCGCGCGACCTGCCGCCGCGCGCGCCGTGGCTCGTGTCCAACTTCCTGCTCGACGGCATGCCGATCGAAGAAGCCGGCGTGCCGCTCGCGTGGGACAACGTCGTCTACGACGGCGCGGGGCTCGGCTATGTCGTGTCGACGCACCAGCTGATCCGCATGTCGCCGCCGACGCGCTCGGTGTTCTCCGCGTACCAGGCGTTGAGCACGCAAGCCCCGGACGACACGCGCCGCTGGCTCGCGCAGGCCCAACCCGACGCGTTGCGCGAGCAGGCGGCGATCGACTTGCAGGCCGTGTACGGGCGCAATCTGTGGAAACACGCGACGGCGCTCGAAATCACCGTGCGCGGCCACGCGATGGCGACGCCCGATGTCGGGTTCCTGAGCCGGCCGGGGCTGCTCGCGCTGCGCGATGCCGACGGCCCGGTCGTGTTCGCGCACGCCGATCTGTCCGGGCTGTCGCTGTTCGAGGAAGCGTCTTACTGGGGCATGCTCGCCGCCCGGCGCGTGCTGGCCTGACGGTCGTCATCCGTCATTGCGGCGCCACCGCCACCCGCTATAATCGCCCGACATTCCGACTGCATTGAGCAGGCCGACGGTGCCGCGCCGTCCGACGCGCCGTATGCCCTCCTCGACAACAACAATGACGAACCGAACCATCCGACGCCTTCGCCCTTTCGTGCGCGCCGCCGCGCGCGTGCTCGCCTGCGCCCCGCTGCTCAGATCGGAAGCGCGTCGCGTTGGGAAAGAGTGTAAGATACTGTGTAGATCCCGGCGGTCGC
>NZ_JAAGPE010000474.1:0-4803 GCF_017104605.1 Burkholderia sp. Ac-20384
TTTGATGTATATTTTGGTGTTGTGAGTGTGTTTTTTTTGAGGGAAACGGGGAACACCGAGATTTACAAATTATCTTACACTCGTTCCCTACACGAGGCTCTTCCGATCTGCCGGGGCTTGCCGCGGCCGCGCTCGCGATCGGCGGGGCGTTGCTGACGCTGTCCGACAACGTGCCGGCGATCCTGGCCGGCCTCGCGCTCAGCTCGACCGCCGTATTTGTCGAACAGGCGTCGGCCAACACGTTCATCTCGCAGGCGGCGTCGAGCGCGCGCTCGACGGCGATCGGCATCTACCTGTCCTGCTACTACTTCGGCGGCAGCCTCGGCTCGATCCTGCCGGTGCCCGGCTGGCATCGGTGGGGATGGGCCGGCTGCGTCGCGTTCGTGGTCGCGGCACAGGCCATCGTCGGCGTGCTCGTGTACCGGTTCTGGCACGCGGGCAGCGCAGCCGGCACCGCACAGGCCGACGCACGCACCGTCACGCCGACGCGCTGACCGGGTTCAGCGATACCAGCGCGGCGTATAGACCCACTCGCGTGCGTGGCCGATCGCGAAACGCCGCGTCGTCGACGAGCCGACGATCACCATCGTGCGCATGTCGACCTGGTCGCTGCGCAGCGCGCCGAGCGTCGTCGTCGTGAGCGTTGCGCCCGGCCGGCCGATGTCGCGGCCCAGCACGACCACCGTCTCGGCCGTGCGATGCGCGCGCACGACGTCGAGCGCGCGATCGAGCTGCCAAGGCCGCGCACGCGAGATCGGGTTGTAGAACGCCATCACGAGATCGGCCTGCGCCGCATGCCGCAGGCGTGTCTCGATCACGTCCCACGGCTTCAGGTTGTCCGACAGCGAGATCGCGCAGAAGTCGTGGCCGAGCGGCGCGCCGGCCTGCGCGGCCGTCGCGAGCGACGCCGAGATGCCGGGCTCCACGCGCAGGTCGACCGCAGCCCAGTGCGGATCGCGCGCTTCGTCGAGCGCTTCGAGCACGGCCGCGGCCATCGCGAACACGCCCGGGTCACCCGACGACACGACCGCGACGCGCCGGCCCTCGGCCGCGAGCTCGAACGCATGGCGCGCGCGCTGCATTTCCTCGCGATTGTCGGTGCCGTGCACGCGCTGGTCGCCACGGAACGGGCCGGCCATGTTCACGTAGGTCGTGTAGCCGAGGATGTCGGTCGCTTCCGCGAGCGCAGCGCGCGCGGCTGGCGTGAGCCACGCGGCACCGCCCGGGCCGAGGCCGAGCACCGTCAGGCGGCCGCGTGCACGGCCGAGCGTGGCGGGATCGACCGGATGCGACG
Organism: Burkholderia sp. Ac-20384; assembly: GCF_017104605.1. Lineage (NCBI taxonomy): Bacteria > Pseudomonadati > Pseudomonadota > Betaproteobacteria > Burkholderiales > Burkholderiaceae > Burkholderia > Burkholderia sp. Ac-20384. Next base: position 1,295 of record NZ_JAAGPE010000474.1, read on the forward strand.
CAACCGCGCATGCGATGCCGTTCGTCGTGGCGCGCAGCGTGTGCGCGACGCGCAACGCGCGGCCGAGCAGGACGGCGGCGTCGGTGGGTACGTCGCCGTTACTGTCGCTGACATCGACGTCGACATCGGCATCGATGAAGCGCAGCGGCACGTCGAGCGTTTGCGCCGCTTCTTCCAGCACGTCATCACCGATTGCCGATGCGGGTGCAACGATAGCCGCGAGCGCCAGCCGCGCGAGACCTTGCGCATCGAGCGTGGCGTCGATGCGTACAGCGAGCGCTTCATCGCCGTGGATAGCCTGCGCATCGACGCCCACCACCACGCTGCGCGGATGAATCACGAGCTCGTCGCGCGTACCGCGCCATGCATCGGGCGTCACGCGGATCGCATGCACGGCCGCGTCATCGCGCGGCAACGCGACGTCGTCGAGCCACGGCGCCGCGCCGTCGATGCGCGTCGACGCGCCCGCGAGCAGATCGGATACGAAGCGCTTGCCCTGCGCAAGATCGGCGAGCGCATAGCCTTCCGGCGGATTGAGCACGCACGCGCCGAAGCGCAGTTCGCCGCTCGTCGTGATCGCCGGAGCCACGCCGACGCATGCGGCGATTTCTCGCGCGATCACGTTGACGCCCGTCAGCCCGCCGAGCAGCGGCACGACCGCCGACCCGTCTTCCGCCACTGCGAGCACTGGCGGCTCGACGCCCTTGTCGGCGAGCGCGGGGGCGATGCAGCGGATCACGATGCCGGCCGCGCACAGCGCGACGATCGGCAGCCCGCGCGCATAGAGTTCACGCAGGTGCGCGCCGAGATCGTCGAACGCCACATCGGCCGCGACGCGCGATGCGAGACCATGCACGAGCGCACCCGGATAGCGCGCCTGGATGCGCCGCGCGGTATCGAGCGCGCCCGCGCCGAGAATCACGATGGCGGGCGGCGTCGTCATCCTTGCCATTTTTCCCCCGGCACGACGAGCAGCGAGAAATACGGCGACGCCATCGGATCGACTTCGTCGAGCGGCACGATGCGCTGGCTCGCCATCGTCGCGCGCTCCACATACAGCGCGCGCTTCGCGAGCCCCAGCTCGTCGAGCACGCGCCGCACCTTGTCGAAATTGCGGCCGAGCTTCATCACGACGGCCGCGTCGGCCCGCGCGAGCCGCTCGCGCAGTTCGTGCTCGGGCAGCACGCCCGACAGCACCGACAGGCTCTGGTTGCGATAGACGAGCGGCTGGCCGAGCACGGCCGTGCCGCCGAGCATCGCGCATACGCCGGGGATCACCTCGGTGTCGTAGCGCGGCGCAAGGCGGTCGTGCAGGTACATGTACGAGCCGTAGAAGAACGGGTCGCCTTCGCAGATCACCGCAACGTCGCGGCCGGCATCGAGGTGCGCGGCAACGATCTCGGCGGCCGTATCGTAGAAGTCGGCGATCACCGTCTCGTAGCACAGCGGCGGCGGCAGCGCCTCGGTGGTCACCGGATAGACGAGCGGCAGTTGCGTCTGCCCGTCCTGCAGGTGCGCTTCGACGATGCCGTACGCATTGCCTTTCTTGCCCTTCGCGACGAAATACGCGACCACGGGCGCGGCCTGCAGCACGCGCAGCGCCTTGATCGTCATCAGTTCAGGATCGCCGGGGCCGACGCCGACCCCGAACAGGCGTCCGCGCGCGATCGTCATTCGACCTCCGTCGCGAGCGCATTGACCGCAGCAGCCGCCATCGCACTGCCGCCACGCCGGCCGAGCACCGCCACGTACGGTACGCCGCGGCTGTCGGCGTCGAGCAATGCCTTCGATTCGGCCGCGCCGATGAAGCCGACCGGGAAACCGAGGATCAATGCGGGGCGCGGTGCACCGGCATCGATCATGTCGAGCAGGTGGAACAGCGCGGTCGGTGCATTGCCGATCACGACGACGCTGCCCGCGAGATGCGGACGCCACAGCTCGAGCGCGGCCGCCGAACGCGTGTTGCCCAGATGTCGCGCGAGATCGGGCACCTCGGGCTCGCCGAGCGTGCAGATCACGCGGTTGTCGGCCGGCAGCCGCGCGCGCGTGATGCCTTCGGCGACCATCCTCGCGTCGCACAGGATCGGCGCACCGGCGGCAAGAGCCGTGCGGCCCGCCGTGCCGGCACCGGCCGAGAAGCGCAGGTCGTAGACGACGTCGACCATCCCGCACGCATGGATCACGCGCACCGCGAGTTTCTCGAGGTCGGGCGGAACCTGCGACAGGTCGGCCTCGGCGCGGATCGTCGCGAACGACTGGCGGTAGATTTCCTGCCCGTCGCGAATGTAGTCAAGCATCGGTGGTGTCCTGGCTGTGCCGCGCGCCCGTCAGTCGGGCCGCGGCCTGGTCAATCGTCAGATGGCGCGCGAGCGGGGCGCCGAGGCCCGCAGCGGCGTCGCGCCGGTAAAGGTCGTAGTGCGCGGGCGCAACCGCGACGAGCGTGTGCGTCGCGGGATGCGGCAGCGCGCAGTGGCGTTCGCAGCCGGTCAGGTGCACGTCGACCGCATGGCCGATGCGGGCGGCGAGCGCGAGCGCATCGTGTTTGGTGTCGGCGCGCGCCTTCGCGCAGCCCGCGCTGCCGGTGCATGCAACGAGCGTCGCCAGCGGGTCGGACGACGCGCAGACGAGGCCGAGCGACGCGAGTGCGTCGAGCGTGGCCGGTGCGCGTTCGAGCGATACGCGATGCAGGAACACGCCTTGCCACGGTGTCATCGACAGCGTGCCGTCGCCGTCGGTTTCGGCCAGCATGGCGAGCCGTTCCAGTTGCGTGGCATCGAGCCGGCCGAGCACGCATTGCGCGCCGACGTTGCAGCGCGCTGCATCGAGCGACGGGCGCACGCCGAAACGCAGCGCCGCGTCGGCGCGCGTACGGCGCCAGCCGGTGAGCGCCGGATCGGCTGCAAGCGGGAAGGGTAAATAGCGCTGCGCGCGTTCGAGCAATGTGCGTTCGCCGCATGTTGCGAGCAGCGCGCGCATCCGCGTGACGTCGGCCGGAGCAAGATCGAGGAACGCGAGCAGCAGCGCGCGGACCAGTGCGACACCTTGATCGGGCGCGACATCGACCGAAGCGGGCGGGTAGTCGTGCGCGACCGGCGGGCAACCGGCCAGCCCGGCCGCGAGGCGCACCGCGCCGTCGCCGCGGCGCCAGGCGGCCAGCCAGATGTCGTGTGGATGGTCGAGCGCCGCAACCGATTCGCCGCCGTCGAGCTGGATCGAGAATTTCGGCGACAGCTCGCCGCGGCGTGGCTCGCGCGCCAGCATGTCGAAGAGCGGTGCGGCGAGTGCGCAGCTATCGAGGAGCGCGGCCGGATCGTGGCCGGCGAGCGGGCTGAGCATCAGGTTGCGGACGTCGTCGCTCGCGGCGAGCGCGGCTGCGTCGGCGGTGGCATTGGCGCTGCCGTCAATGCGGGGGCCGAGACCCGCGTCGAGCAACGCGCGCGTCAGCGCGTCGGCCGCGCCGTCGCGAATGCCGCGCAGTTGAAGATTCGCGCGATTGGTCGCGTCGATCG
>NZ_JAAGPE010000047.1:0-47741 GCF_017104605.1 Burkholderia sp. Ac-20384
ACCGGCACGGTCGCGGGTTCGGGCTTCTTGCGCGCGAGCGCAGCCCGGCGGGCGACGGCCAGACGGTCGGTGGTCGCGGCAGGCAGGTCGGCCGCGCGCTCGTCCAGCGCGCGGCGCACCTTCAGCGCGAATTCGTGTTCTCGATTTGCGGGAGAGGAGCTCATAGCGTGATTCCTTTGGCCTTGAGCGCGTGCGCCAGCGTGTGGGTGGCCCGTGAGCAGTGCGTCTTCACGCTGCCCTCGGAGCACCCCATTGCGGCGGCCGTCTCGGCGACATCCATATCTTCCCAATAACGCATCAGGAACGCTTCCCGTTGACGCGCCGGAAGCTTCTGGATTTCTTCGTCGATCAGGGCCAGAACCTGCTCTCGTTCGAGGCGGTGCTCGCTGCTCTCGACGCCCGCGTTGTCGTCCGCGGATTCGAGTGTTTCGAGGGGGTCGAAATCGTCGTCGTCGCTGTTGTTCAGCGACGAGAAGAGCGTGACCCACGTGTTGCGGACCTTCTGCCGGCGGAACCAGTCGTGGATCGCGTTCTGCAGGATCCGCTGAAAAAGCAGCGGCAGTTCTGCCGCCGGCCGGTCGCCGTACTTCTCCGCAAGCTTGATCATCGCGTCCTGCACGATGTCGAGCGACGCATCGTCGTCACGCACGGCGTACGCAGCCTGCTTGAACGCGCGCCTTTCGACGCCCGCCAGAAAGTCGGCGAGTTCCTTGTCTGATGCCATTCCGTGAAGGTATGCGCTGCGGGCCGCTGCGTGGTGTAAAAGGTCGAAAAATTTCGTAAAACCCGCGGATGCTATCAAATTTTCGCGCCGCTTGGCACCGGGTTGGGCGCCGTACGTTGCGCGCGAGCCGCGGCGGCGGGGTGCCGGACGGCGCGCATGATGCGCTGCGGGATATTTTGCTTGACGACCCAATCACGACCCGCTATCGTCAATGATTCGCAACATGAAGTGATGGTCTCATTTGAGGTTGGCCCAAGAAGCCAGCCCTTCAAACTGGACGCGCCGCTTGAACCCGAGCCACAAGCCCGGCAGAGAGCACCCGATCAATTTTTTGCCGAAAATTCGAAAGGTCAAAATGAACATGCCCAGCGCGGAATTCTCCACGTCGGAACCCCTTTCCCCTCCCGATAGCGACTCCATCGGCGGTACCGTGCTCATGAAGGCACTGGCCGATGAAAACGTCGAATTCATCTGGGGCTACCCCGGCGGCTCGGTACTCTACATCTACGACGAGCTTTACAAGCAGGACAAGATTCAGCACGTGCTGGTGCGCCATGAACAGGCGGCCGTGCACGCAGCCGATGCGTATGCGCGTTCCACCGGCAATGTCGGCGTCTGTCTCGTGACGTCGGGCCCCGGTGTCACCAATGCGGTGACCGGCATCGCCACGGCGTACATGGATTCGATCCCGATGGTCGTGATCAGCGGCCAGGTGCCCACGGCCGCGATCGGCCAGGATGCATTCCAGGAGTGCGACACCGTCGGCATCACGCGTCCGTGCGTGAAGCACAACTTCCTCGTGAAGGACGTGCGCGACCTCGCGGAAACCGTCAAGAAGGCGTTCTATATCGCCCGCACCGGCCGTCCGGGCCCGGTGCTGATCGACATCCCGAAGGACATCTCGAAGACGCCGTGCGAGTACGAGCCCGTCAAGAGCGTGTCGCTGCGTTCGTACAACCCGGTCACGAAGGGTCATTCGGGCCAGATCCGCAAGGCCGTGTCGCTGCTGCTGACGGCGAAGCGTCCGTACATCTACACGGGTGGCGGCATCATCCTCGCCGACGCGTCGCGTGAACTGAACCAGTTCGCGGACCTGCTCGGCTACCCGGTCACCAACACGCTGATGGGCCTCGGCGGCTATCGCGCGTCGGACAAGAAATTCCTCGGCATGCTCGGCATGCACGGCACCTACGAAGCGAACATGGCGATGCAGCACTGCGACGTGCTGATCGCGATCGGTGCCCGCTTCGACGACCGCGTGATCGGCGACCCGGCGCACTTCGCGTCGCGTCCGCGCAAGATCATCCACATCGACATCGACCCGTCGTCGATCTCGAAGCGCGTGAAGGTCGACATCCCGATCGTCGGCGACGTGAAGGAAGTGCTGAAGGAGCTGATCGAGCAACTGCAGACGGCCGAGCATGGCCCCGACACCGAGGCGCTCGCGCAATGGTGGAAGGACATCGAGGGCTGGCGCTCGAAGGACTGCCTGAAATACGACCGCGAAAGCGAGATCATCAAGCCGCAATACGTGGTGGAGAAGGCGTGGGAGCTGACGGACGGCAATGCGTTCGTGTGCTCGGACGTCGGCCAGCACCAGATGTGGGCGGCGCAGTTCTACCGTTTCAACAAGCCGCGTCGCTGGATCAACTCCGGCGGCCTCGGCACGATGGGCTTCGGCCTGCCGGCAGCGATGGGCGTCAAGATGGCGCACCCGGACGACGACGTGCTGTGCATCACGGGCGAAGGCTCGATCCAGATGTGCATCCAGGAACTGTCGACCTGCCTGCAGTACGACACGCCCGTGAAGATCATTTCGCTGAACAACCGCTATCTCGGCATGGTTCGCCAGTGGCAGCAGATCGAATACAGCAAGCGCTATTCGCATTCGTACATGGATGCGCTGCCTGATTTCGTGAAGCTTGCCGAAGCGTACGGCCATGTCGGCTTGCGGATCGAAAAGACCTCGGATGTGGAGCCGGCGCTGAAGGAAGCGCTGCGCCTGAAGGATCGCACCGTGTTTCTCGACTTCCAGACTGATCCGACCGAAAACGTCTGGCCGATGGTACAGGCCGGCAAGGGCATCACCGAGATGCTGCTCGGATCGGAAGATCTGTAACGGCGCGACGCGCGCCTGAGCCCGATGCGGCCGCCTTCAAAAAGGGCGGTGCGGCACGCGGCAGCGCGCGGCGCGAGTGAATCGACACGGACACATTCTGGAAGAAGCGAACATGAGACACATCATTTCCGTCCTGCTGGAGAACGAACCGGGCGCGCTGTCGCGCGTGGTCGGTCTGTTTTCCGCACGCGGCTACAACATCGAAACCTTGACGGTGGCGCCGACCGAAGACCAATCGCTGTCGCGGCTCACCATCGTTTCCATTGGCTCCGACGACGTGATCGAACAGATCACGAAGCATCTGAACCGCCTGATCGAGGTGGTGAAAGTGGTGGACCTGACCGACGGTGCACACATCGAACGCGAGCTGATGCTGATCAAGGTACGTGCAGTGGGCAAGGAGCGCGAAGAAATGAAGCGGATGGCGGACATTTTCCGCGGCCGCATCATCGACGTGACCGAAAAGACCTACACGATCGAATTGACGGGCGCGAGCGACAAGCTCGACGCATTCATCCAGGGGCTGGACGCGGGCGCGATCCTAGAGACCGTGCGCACCGGCAGCTCCGGCATCGGACGCGGCGAGCGCATCCTGAAGGTGTGATGCCAGACAGGCACGCCGGGTGCGCCGTCATGTCCCGGCCCGCAGTACTCCATCCGAACGAATTGTTGAATTTTTGAATTAGCGAAGGAACCATCATGAACGTTTTCTACGACAAAGACGCTGACCTCTCCCTCATCAAGGGCAAGCAAGTCACGATCATCGGCTACGGCTCGCAAGGCCATGCACATGCGCTGAACCTGAAGGACAGCGGCGTGAACGTGACGGTCGGCCTGCGCAAGGGCGGCGCGTCGTGGAGCAAGGCCGAAAACGCCGGCCTGTCGGTCAAGGAAGTCGCGGAAGCGGTGAAGAGCGCAGACGTCGTGATGATGCTGCTGCCGGACGAGCAGATCGCCGACGTGTACGCGAAGGAAGTCCACGCGAACATCAAGCAGGGCGCAGCGCTGGCATTCGCGCACGGCTTCAACGTCCACTACGGCGCGGTGATCCCGCGCGCCGACCTCGACGTGATCATGATCGCGCCGAAGGCACCGGGCCACACGGTTCGCGGCACGTACTCGCAAGGTGGCGGCGTGCCGCACCTGATCGCGGTTGCGCAGAACAAGTCGGGCGCGGCACGCGACATCGCGCTGTCGTACGCGGCAGCGAACGGCGGCGGCCGTGCGGGCATCATCGAAACCAACTTCCGTGAAGAAACCGAAACCGACCTGTTCGGCGAGCAGGCCGTGCTGTGCGGCGGTACCGTCGAGCTGATCAAGGCTGGCTTCGAGACGCTGGTCGAAGCAGGCTACGCGCCGGAAATGGCGTACTTCGAGTGCCTGCACGAACTGAAGCTGATCGTCGACCTGATCTACGAAGGCGGCATCGCGAACATGAACTACTCGATCTCGAACAACGCCGAGTACGGCGAGTACGTGACGGGCCCGCGCATCGTCACGGAAGAGACGAAGAAGGCGATGAAGCAGTGCCTGACCGACATCCAGACGGGCGAGTACGCGAAGAGCTTCATTCTCGAGAACAAGGCAGGCGCACCGACGCTGCAGTCGCGCCGCCGCCTGACGGCCGAGCACCAGATCGAGCAAGTGGGTGCGAAGCTGCGCGCGATGATGCCGTGGATCGCGAAGAACAAGCTCGTCGACCAGTCGAAGAACTAAGCACCGCGTGCTGTTCCGGCCCCTCGAATAGAGGGCCGGTACCAAAAAGCCGCCCGAAGGCAGCAGTGCCCCGGGCGGCTTTTGCTATCCTACGGGCTTTGCAATTCACCGAACACAGAACGAATCCATGAACTATCCTCATCCGATCATCGCGCGCGAAGGCTGGCCGTTCATCGCGATTGCAGCCGTCATCGCGCTGTTGATCCATGCTGTCGGGGGCTTCGGCTTCGCGTGGCCGTTCTGGCTGCTGCTCGTCTTCGTCGTCCAGTTCTTCCGCGATCCGCAGCGCCCGATCCCGGCGCAGCCGAACGCGGTGCTGTGCCCGGCGGACGGCCGCATCGTCGCGGTCGAGACTGCGCAAGACCCGTACGCGAATCGCGAAGCGCTGAAGATCAGTGTGTTCATGAATGTCTTCAACGTCCATTCGCAGCGTTCGCCGGTCGATGGCGCGATCTCCAAGGTCGAGTACTTCCCGGGCGCGTTCCTGAACGCGGCGATCGACAAGGCGTCGACCGAGAACGAGCGTAACGCGGTCGTGATCCAGACGGCGAGCGGCAAGACCGTGACCGCCGTGCAGATCGCCGGCCTCGTCGCACGCCGGATCCTCTGCTACGTGCGCGCTGGCGAACCGCTGTCGCGCGGCCAGCGCTACGGTTTCATCCGCTTCGGTTCGCGCGTCGACGTGTACCTGCCGCTCGGCAGCCGCGCGAAGGTGTCGATCGGCGAGAAGGTCTACGCGTCGTCGACGATCCTCGCCGAGCTCGAACAGTAAGCGGCGGGGCGCACGATGGCCGCATTCAAACCGCGTCGGCCGCGCAACGGCGCCGGCCAGACGCCACGCCCGTTCCGCCGCAACAAGGTGATGGCACCGGATTCGGTGCCCATCGAGAGCCGCCGCGCCGCGCGCCAGCGGTTCCTGAAGACGCGCGGCATCTACCTGCTGCCGAACGCATTCACGACCGCCGCGCTGTTCTGCGGCTTCTTCGCGGTCGTGCAGGCGATGAACGTGCGCTTCGAGATCGCCGCGATCGCGATTTTCGTCGCGATGGTGCTCGACGGGATGGACGGGCGCGTTGCCCGCATGACGCATACGCAGAGCGCGTTCGGCGAGCAGTTCGACAGCCTGTCGGACATGGTGTCGTTCGGCGTCGCGCCCGCGCTCGTGATGTACGAGTGGGTGCTGAAGGATCTCGGCCGCTGGGGCTGGCTTGCCGCGTTCGTCTATTGCTCGGGCGCCGCGCTGCGGCTCGCGCGTTTCAACACGAACATCGGCAGCGTCGACAAGCGTTTCTTCCAGGGGCTGCCGAGCCCGGCGGCCGCGGCGCTGATTGCCGGCTTCGTGTGGCTCGCCACCGACAACCGCGTGCCGATGAAGCTCGGCTGGCTGCCGTGGGTCGCGTTCGTGCTGACGATCTACGCGGGCGTGACGATGGTGTCCAACGCGCCGTTCTACAGCGGCAAGGCGCTGGACGTGCGGCACCGTGTGCCGTTCGCGGCGATCCTGCTGGTCGTCGTCGCGTTCGTGCTCGTGTCGTCCGATCCGCCGCTGATGCTGTTCTGCCTGTTCGTGCTGTACGGGCTGTCCGGCTATGTGTTCTGGGCCTACATGGCCATCCGCGGGCGCGCGAATCCGGCGCGCTCGTCGCAGCGCGATCACTGACGCGCATTTTTTGCCCGAAAACGGCGGCCTCCGGGCCGCCGTTTTTATTTGCCCCTTTTTCGAACCGGGCCGCCCGAGGCCCCGGGTGCCGTCCGATTGCGCACCCAACGGAATGCCGCTATAGTCGTCGGCATGACTGCATTTTCCCGCCTCTCCCTCCTTCTAGCCGGTGCGCCGCTACGCGCGCTAGCTTTGGCGCGCCTGCCGCGCTGACCGTTCTCGCCCCCCCGTCAAGCCTCGTCTGTTGTTGAGCGTCGCCAGCGGTGGCGCGATCTCGTTACGTTTGACTTCCGTATAAAGAGCCCTGGAGCCCCCCATGACAGACAAGCTGATCATTTTCGATACGACGTTGCGTGACGGCGAACAATCGCCCGGTGCGTCGATGACGAAGGAAGAGAAAATCCGCATCGCGAAGCACCTCGAGCGGATGAAGGTCGATGTGATCGAGGCCGGCTTCGCGGCCAGCTCGAACGGCGATTTCGACGCGATCCACACGATCGCCGGTCTCATCAAGGACAGCACGATCTGCTCGCTGGCGCGCGCCAACGACAAGGACATCCAGCGCGCGGCCGACGCGCTGAAGCCGGCCGAGAGCTTCCGGATCCACACGTTCATCGCGACGTCGCCGCTGCACATGGAGAAGAAGCTGCGGATGACGCCCGACCAGGTGTTCGAGCAGGCGCGCCTCGCGGTGCGTTTCGCGCGCAAGTTCACCGACAACGTCGAGTTCTCGCCGGAAGACGGCAGCCGCTCCGACATGGATTTCCTGTGCCGCGTGCTGGAAGCCGTGATCGCCGAAGGGGCGACGACGATCAACATCGCCGACACGGTCGGCTATGGCGTGCCGGAGCTGTACGGCAACCTCGTGAAGACGCTGCGCGAACGCATTCCGAATTCGGACAAGGCGATCTTCTCGGTGCATTGCCATAACGACCTCGGGATGGCGGTCGCAAACTCGCTCGCCGGCGTGAAGATCGGCGGCGCGCGTCAGATCGAGTGCACGATCAACGGTCTCGGCGAGCGCGCGGGCAACACGTCGCTCGAAGAAATCGTGATGGCCGTGAAGACGCGCAAGGACTACTTCGGTCTCGACGTCGGCATCGACACGTCGCAGATCGTGCCGACGTCGAAGCTCGTGTCGCAGATCACCGGTTTCGTCGTGCAGCCGAACAAGGCGGTGGTCGGTGCGAACGCATTCGCGCACGCGTCGGGCATCCACCAGGACGGCGTGCTGAAGGCGCGCGACACCTACGAGATCATGCGCGCGGAAGACGTGGGCTGGACCGCGAACAAGATCGTGCTCGGCAAGCTGTCGGGCCGTAACGCATTCAAGCAGCGCCTGCAGGAGCTCGGCGTGTCGCTCGACAGCGAGACCGAACTGAATGCCGCGTTCATGCGCTTCAAGGATCTGGCCGACCGCAAGGCCGAGATCTTCGACGAAGACATCATCGCGATCGTGTCCGAGGAATCGGCACTTGCGCACGAGCAGGAGCACTTCAAGTTCGTGTCGCTGTCGCAGCACTCGGAAACGGGCGAGCAGCCGCACGCGAAGGTCGTGTTCGGGGTCGAAGGCAAGGAAGTGACCGGCGAGGCACGCGGCAACGGTCCGGTCGATGCGACGTTCAACGCGATCGAGAGCGAAGTCGGCAGCGGTTCCGAGCTGCTGCTGTACTCGGTGAACGCGATCACGACCGGCACGCAGGCGCAGGGCGAAGTGACGGTCCGGTTGTCGAAGAGCGGGCGGATCGTCAATGGCGTCGGCACCGATCCGGACATCGTCGCTGCATCCGCGAAGGCCTACATCTCCGCACTGAACAAGCTGCATTCGAAGGACGACAAGGTCAATCCGCAGCGCTCGTAAGCGCCGCGTACTGCGCATCGCTGAAACGCCCCGTGCGGCCCCGTGCCGCCGGGGCGTTTTTTCATGCGCCGTTCATTCGGCGGCCGGCGCGCGGAACAGCCAGCGACGCGTGGCCGTGCGCGGCGCCGGGCTGCGCCGCCGGAACTCGACTGCGATGCCGCGTCGCGGTGCATCGGCGACGAACGCGTCGAGCAGTTCGAGCACGTCGTGGTCGATGTAGTCGGCGCGCGTCGCGTCGATGATTACCGCGGCCCGGTCGGGAATGTGCCGCAGGTGATGCTTGACCTGCACCTTGCCGAGGAACGACACATCCTTGCGGAACGACAGCAGGAAGTGGTCGTCGTGCTGCGCGAGCGTGACGGGGCTCTTCAGGTTCGCGACGGCGACCGCCAGCACGCTGCAGGCAAGGCCGAGCGCGATGCCGAACAGCAGGTCGATCGCAAGCACACCGGCAATCGTCGCGGCGAACGGCACGAACGCGGCTGGCCCCTGTTTCATCACCGAGCGGAACAGCGCCGGTTTCGCAAGCTTGAAGCCCGTGTGGATCAGGATCGCGGCCAGGCTCGCGAGCGGGATCAGGTTGATCAGGCCGGTGAGCGCGAACACGCTCGCGAGCAGCAGCATCCCGTGCACGATCGCCGACATCCGGCTTTGCGCGCCCGCATTGACGTTCACCGAGCTGCGCACGATCACCGACGTGATCGGCAATCCGCCGACCGCGCCCGCCACGAGATTGCCGACGCCTTGGGCCTTGAGCTCGCGGTCGGGCTGGGTCGGCCGGCGCTTCGGGTCGATCTGCTCGACTGCTTCGAGGCTCAGCAGCGTCTCGAGGCTTGCAACGACCGCAAGCGTGATTGCGACGCGCCACACGTCCGGATTCACGAGCTGCGCGAAGTTCGGGCCGAGCTCCGCATGCTTGAGCGACGCTGCGAAGGCCGCGAACGATCCGAGCTCGGGCAGCGTGACGCGATGGGCGGCACCTGGCGCAATCGACGGCGCGACGACGCCCAGCACGAGCGTGGCGCCGATACCCAGCACGACCACGGCGAGCGGAGCCGGCACCGAGCGCACCAGCGCGAAGCGGCGCAGCGCGGGCGTGTCCCACGCGACCAGCAGCGCGAGCGAGGCGAGCGCGATGGCCGTGGCGGCCCACGCGACCGGCAGGCCCGGCCAATTCGCAAACGATTGCGCGGCCGAGCCGCCGAGACCGAATGCGAACGGAATCTGCTTCACGATCAGCAGGAGGCCGATCGCGGCGAGCATGCCCTTGATGACGGGCGACGGCACATAGGCGGCGAAGCGGCCGGCGCGCAGCATGCCGAACCCGAACTGCAGTACGCCGGACAGCAGCACCGCGAGCAGGAACGCGGAGAAGCTGCCGAGTTGGGCAATCCCTTCGACGACGATCACGACGAGGCCGGCGGCCGGTCCGCTGACGGACAGCGACGAGCCGCTCAGCAGCGCGACGACGATACCGCCGACGATGCCGGACACGAGCCCGGCGAATGGCTCGACGCCGGATGCATTGGCGATGCCGAGACACAGCGGCAGCGCGACGAGGAAAACGACGACGCCGGCGACGATGTCGCGCGGCAGGGTGGACAGGCGCTCGTTCAGTTTCATGGTTGGGGCGATTTCATTAGCTTGGGGGCGGGGTAGATCAGCCGAGCGCACCGGCCGTCGCGGCCTGCATGGTTTCGACGTCGACGGGCGGGTTGGTGTAGCCGGAGTCGAGTTCCTGCAGGCGGCCGTCGGCGAGCGAGAAGATCCAGCCGTGCACGAGCGGTGGCCGTTCGCGGCCCCGCACGATCGGCGACACGCGCAGCAGCCGCACCTGTTCGAGTACGTTGAGCTCGGCGAGGCGGTCGGCGGCGGTCGTGTCGTCGAGTCCGTCCAGCGCGTCGCGATGGCGCCGCGCGAGCGCGCAGAGCGGCGCGATGCGGCGCGCGACGTGCGGCAGGTCGGACGGCGGCGGCAGCAGCGACGCGCGTACGCCGCCGCACCCGTAGTGCCCGCACACGATCACGTGGTCGACCTGCAGCACGCGTACCGCGTACTCGAGCACGCTGGCGGAATTGTCGTCGTCGGGATGGAACAGGTTCGCGATGTTGCGATGGACGAACAGCTCGCCGGGCGCGCAGTGCGTGATGGTTTCGGCCGGCACGCGGCTGTCGGCACAGCCGATCCACAGCACGCGCGGGTTCTGGCCGCGCGCGAGCGCGTCGAAGAAACCGGGTGTGTATTCGCGCGTTTCGCGGGCCCAGGCGATGTTGGCAACCAGCATGCTCTTGGGGCGATTCATGAGGACTCCTTTGTGATAAAGGCAAACGAATATCGGCAGAAATGACGCAACGGCATTCTTTCTAAATTGAAAGGTTTGGTTTCGACTGATATTAGGGGTATGCCCTAGCGCTTCGGGTGGGTTGAAACAATTTGTTTCAAATTGATTTGGCGTAGTGCATTGCGTGCACCAATTCGCCGCATGACATGCACTGTGCATGCCTGTTTCCGCGCAAAGGCCCGCATGACGGGGATGTCAGCGTGGTGCCATCGGTCTGTCATCGATCGGAAAAGATTTCCGTCGAATTTGCCGAATTAATAAGAAAGCGGAAAAAAGGAAATGGCCATTCACGCAATGATTCGTGAATGGCCATCGTGAAAATTGCGCGTAAATGCGTAATCGGTCAGAACAGGTTGCGGCGGTCGGGATCGTGCAGCGGGTCGGGCGTTTTCTGCGTGATGCGCAGGATGCCCTGCGGATCGAAGTAGAAGCTGTACATCATGTACCAGACGTTGTCCTCGAGATACCGATAGGTCCACACCTCGCGCTTCATCAGCGGGAAGTAGGACGTCTCGACGGGGCGTCCGAAGTTGACGAGCACATCGGTCTTCGTCCATTTGCCGATCTCTGCGCGATAGAACTCGTTCGGCTGCAGGACCTGGCGCACGTTGACGATCTTGTGGGCCGCGTCGACGTCGGCCGCGATGGTGATTTCGCCCATCGGCTGGGTCGGCCACATCAGGCGCTTGCCGCCGCCGGGCAGGTCGTAGATCTCGCGCGGCGGGCCCATGCGTGCGACGATCGCCGACTCGTCCTGGCCGGCCTGGTATTGCTGCCACGGTTGCGCGCAACCGGCCAGCAGCGCGGCGGCGCTGGCGAACAGCACCGGCAGGCGCGCGGAAATGCGAATGCGCATGGGGATTCTCCAGAACACGGAAACAAGTCCCGTTTTATCACGGACGGCGCACGGCCGCGCGCCGCGAGGAAAAAATCGGTGCGGATCGCCGGGCGCGCCGCGCTTGCGGGCGGCGGGCGCGCCGGCCTATGATCCGCGCTTCTCGGGCAGATTGAAGGGCAGGTGGCCGATGCAGGGGTGGAAGCGGTGTGCGCTCGCGTTGAGCGCGGGGTGGATGCTGGTGTCGTCCGCATTTGCGGGCGGCGAGCCGGTGCGGATCGCGCTGATCGAAGGGATGTCGGGCCCGTTCGCGAATGCGGGCGCGGCGGTCGAACGCAACCTGCGCTTCGGCGTCGAGCAGGTCAACGCGGCAGGCGGCGTGAAGCTGCGCGACGGCGCGCATCCGCTCGAACTGGTGGTGCTCGACAGCAAGGGCAGCCCCGAGGAGGCACTCGTGCAGTTGCGCGCGGCCGCGGACCGCCATATCGGGTTCGTCGCGCAGGGCAACAGCTCGGCCGTCGCGGCCGCGCTCGTCGCGGCGCTCGACAAGCTGAACGCGCGCGATCCGGACAACCGGATGCTGTTCCTCAACTATTCGGCCGACGATCCGGCGCTGACCGGCGCACGCTGCAGTTTCTGGCATTTTCGCTTCGATGCGCACGCTGGCATGCGGATGGCTGCGCTCGCGGACGTGATGGCGCGCGACCGTGCGCTCCGCAAGGTTTATCTGCTGAACCAGGACTACAGTTTCGGCCACGATGTCAGCACGCTCGCCCGGCAGGCGCTGGCCGCGCGGCGCCCGGACGTGACGATCGCCGGCGACGAATTCCACCCGATCGGGCGGATCAAGGACTTCTCGCCGTACATCGCGAAGATCCGCGCGAGCGGCGCCGACGCGGTCGTGACCGGCAACTGGGGCAACGACCTCACGCTGCTCGTGAAGGCGGCGCGCGAGCAGGGGCTGAATGCGAAGTTCTATACCTTCTACGGCAACAGCCTCGGCGCGCCGGCCGCGCTTGGCGATGCCGGTGTCGGGCGGGTCGTGGCCGTGGCGGACTGGCACCCGAACGCGGGCGGCGCGAAATCCGATGCGTTCTACCGCGCGTTCCGGAACCGTTTTCCGGCGGCCCAGGACGACTATCCGGTGCGACGGATGAGCCTGATGATCGAGATGCTGGCCGCCGCGATGAACCGCGCGGGTTCGGCCGACCCCGTCGCGGTCGCGCGTGCGCTCGAGGGCCTGTCGTTCGACGACGGCTTCCACGCGTCGAAGATGCGCGCGCAGGATCATCAGTTGATCCAGCCCCTTTACGTGATGGAGATGGACAAGGTCGGCACGCCGGGCGTGCGCTTCGACAACGAGGGTTCCGGCTACGGCTTCCGGACGGTGCTCGCGGTGCCGGCGCAGCGCACGGAGATGCTGTCCGCCTGCTCGATGACGCGCCCGTGACAGGAGGCGGTAAGAACGGCGCGGAGTTGTGCTACAATGCGCGCCGGTTGTAAGTCACGGCACGGCCATTCTTCCGTGTCCGCCTGTTCAGTTAGAAAGGAAATCACATGTCTGTTGCAGATATCAAGAAGTCGGAAGTTGTTGCTCAGTTCGCCCGCGGTACCAACGACACGGGGAGCCCCGAAGTCCAGGTCGCACTGCTGACCGCACGTATCGTCGAACTGACGGGTCACTTCAAGACCCACGCGAAGGATCACCACAGCCGCCGCGGCCTGCTGCGCATGGTGAGCCGCCGCCGCAAGCTGCTCGACTACCTCAAGGGCAAGGATGCCGACCGTTACCGCGCACTGATCGAGAAGCTGGGTCTGCGTAAGTAATCGAGGCGATTGCCGCCAGCAAGATGCCTGTGTCAGTCCGCTGATACAGGCATTTTGTTTTTGCGCGGTGCGTAGCGTCACACGCACCGCAGGCTGTCCGGCACGGTTGTGCAGGGCTGCCGCAACGACTGATACCGGGGCAGGATTTGTGTCATTCCAGCGCGTCGCTGCACGAGCGCCGCGCTGGAATGGCATAAAAAACACACCTTGCTCCGGGTGATTCGGTCGGGACGCCGCCGCGCGGGATGGCCGGCGCGGCGAATGAAATGCATGAATTCAAAGGAGCAACCATGTCCATGTTCAACAAGGTCGTGAAGGAATTCCAGTGGGGCCAGCACAAGGTGCGCCTCGAAACCGGTGAAGTCGCTCGCCAGGCAAGCGGCGCCGTGATCGTCGATGTCGAAGACACCGTCGTGCTGGCAACCGTCGTCGGCGCGAAGTCGGCGAAGCCGGGTCAGGATTTCTTCCCGCTGACCGTCGACTACCTCGAGAAGACCTACTCGGCCGGCAAGATCCCGGGCGGCTTCTTCCGTCGCGAAGGCCGTCCGTCGGAACACGAGACGCTGACGTCGCGCCTGATCGACCGTCCGCTGCGCCCGCTGTTCCCGGAAGGCTTCTACAACGAAGTCCAGGTCGTGATCCACGTGCTGTCCGTGAACCCGGAAATTCCGGCGGACATCCCCGCGCTGATCGGTGCATCGGCTGCGCTCGCCGTGTCGGGCCTGCCGTTCAACGGCCCGGTCGGTGCCGCACGCGTGGCCTACATCGACAACGCATACGTGCTGAACCCGACGCGTGACCAGATCAAGGCATCGAGCCTCGACCTCGTCGTCGCAGGTACGGAACGTGCCGTGCTGATGGTCGAATCGGAAGCCGATCAGCTGTCGGAAGACGTGATGCTGGGCGCCGTGGTGTTCGGCCACGAGCAAATGCAGGTCGCGATCGACGCGATCCACGAACTGGTGCGCGAAGGCGGCAAGCCCGAGTGGGACTGGCAGCCGGCCCCGAAGAACGAGCCGCTGATCGCGCGCGTGACCGAGCTGGCACAGAACGACCTGCTCGCGGCTTACCAGCTCCGCGACAAGCAGGCACGCTCGACGAAGCTGAAGGAAGTCTACGCGGCAACCTCGGCGAAGCTCGAGGAAGACGCATCGGCGGCCGGTACGGTCGCAGCGGACAAGGCTACCGTCGGCAACGTGCTGTTCGACATCGAAGCCAAGATCGTCCGTTCGCAGATCCTGAACGGCGAGCCGCGTATCGACGGCCGCGACACGCGCACCGTGCGCCCGATCGAAATCCGTACCGGCGTGCTGCCGCGTACCCACGGCTCGGCGCTGTTCACGCGCGGCGAGACGCAGGCGCTGGTCGTCGCGACGCTCGGCACAAAGGGTGACGAGCAGATCATCGACGCGCTCGAAGGCGAGTACCGCGAGCGCTTCATGCTCCACTACAACATGCCCCCGTTCGCGACCGGCGAAACGGGCCGCGTCGGCTCGCCGAAGCGCCGCGAAATCGGCCACGGCCGCCTCGCGAAGCGTGCACTGGTCAAGTGCCTGCCGAGCGCCGACGAATTCGGCTACTCGATCCGCGTCGTGTCGGAAATCACCGAATCGAACGGTTCGTCGTCGATGGCATCGGTGTGCGGCGGCTGCCTCGCGCTGATGGACGCCGGCGTGCCGATGAAGGCACACGTCGCGGGTATCGCGATGGGCCTGATCCTCGAAGGCAACAAGTTCGCGGTGCTGACCGACATCCTCGGCGACGAAGATCACCTCGGCGACATGGACTTCAAGGTGGCCGGCACGGAACAAGGCGTGACGGCACTGCAGATGGACATCAAGATCCAGGGCATCACGAAGGAAATCATGCAGGTCGCGCTCGCGCAGGCGAAGGAAGGCCGCATGCACATCCTCGGCAAGATGACGTCGGCAGTCTCGGGTGCGAACACGCAACTGTCGGAATTCGCGCCGCGCATGATCACGATCAAGATCAACCCGGAAAAGATCCGCGACGTGATCGGCAAGGGCGGTTCGGTGATCCGCGCGCTGACGGAAGAAACCGGCACGACCATCGACATCTCCGACGACGGCGTCGTGACGATCGCAAGCACGAACAGCGACGGCATGGCCGAAGCGAAGAAGCGCATCGAGAACATCACGGCCGAGATCGAAGTCGGCCAGGTGTACGAAGGCACGGTTCTGAAGCTGCTCGATTTCGGCGCGATCGTGAACCTGCTGCCGGGCAAGGATGGCCTGCTGCACATCTCGGAAATCGTCAACGAGCGTGTGAAGGACATCAACGACTACCTGAAGGAAGGCCAGCAAGTGAAGGTCAAGGTCATCCAGACGGACGAAAAGGGTCGTGTGCGTCTGTCGGCGAAGGCGCTGCTGAATGAAGCAGCGGCGGCGTCGCAGTCGGACACGCCGCCGCAGCAGTAAGCGGGCAGGCGGACCAACGGCCGGCAGTGCGAAAGCGTGCCGGCCGTTTTTTCTGTAGCATCGTTGTGCGGCGCAGCAGCGCCGGCCGGGCGCCCATGCCGCGCGTGGGCGCGCCATCCGATTCCGATCCTGATCCTGGAGCGACCATCACCATGAAAGCCATCGAAATCACCGAATTCGGTGCCCCCGACGTGCTGAAGCTTGCGGAGCGTCCGCGCCCCGAACCGAAGCGCGGCGAAGTGCTGATCAAGGTGGCGGCTTCCGGTGTGAACCGGCCCGACGTGTTCCAGCGCAAGGGCGCGTATGCGCCGCCGCCGGGTGCGTCGGACCTGCCGGGCCTCGAGGTTGCAGGCGAGATCGTCGGCGGCGACCTGTCGGACGCTGCGCTGAACCCGTTCGGCCTGAAGCTCGGCGATCGCGTGTGCGCGTTGCTTGCAGGCGGTGGCTATGCGGAGTACGCGGTCGCACCGCTGCCGCAATGCCTGCCGGTGCCCGACGGGCTCACCGATATCGAGGCCGCGTCGCTGCCCGAAACGTTTTTCACGGTGTGGAGCAACGTGTTCGACCGTGCGCAGCTCGGCGCGGGCGAGGGCGGCGAGCAGGAAACGCTGCTCGTGCAGGGCGGCTCGAGCGGCATCGGCGTGACAGCGATCCAGATCGCGCATGCGCTCGGCTTTCGCGTGTTCGCGACGGCCGGCACGGCCGACAAATGCCGCGCGTGCGAGGCGCTCGGCGCCGAACGCGCGATCAACTACAAGACGGAAGACTTCGTCGAAGTCGTGAAGTCGCTGACGCACGATCGCGGCGTCGACGTGATCCTCGACATGGTGGCGGGCTCGTACGTGCCGCGCGAACTGTCTGCGCTCGCGGATGGCGGTCGTCTCGTGCTGATCGCGCTGCTCGGCGGCGCGAAGGCCGACGTCAACTTGGGCGAGATCCTGCGCCGCCGGCTGACGATCACGGGGTCGACGCTGCGCCCGCGTCCGGTCGAGTTCAAGGCGCAGATCGCCGCCCAGCTGAAGTCGCGCGTGTGGCCGCTGCTTGCCGACGGCCGCATCAAGCCGGTGATCTATCGTGTATTGCCGGCTGCGGACGCCGCGCAGGCACACGCGCTGATGGAAAGCAGTGAGCACACCGGCAAGATCGTGCTCGATTGGGGTACGAACGCCTGACGGCCCGTGCGACCGGGCTTGACATGCGCGGTTTGACCGGTTCAAGCCGCGCGCAGTAAAATCGCCGGTTTGCTTCGCCAGATCAAACCTGACGGCCGGTTTCCGGCACGTTAATGACCAAGCGGTGACGAGACAGACACGATGTCGAAACAGAGAACTAAGCGTGTGATCGGCAACTGGAAGATGCACGGCCGGCTGGCCGGCAACCAGGCGTTGCTGAACGAAGTGGTGCAGGGCGCGGGCGCGGTGGCGGCCGAAACGTCGATCGGCGTATGCGTGCCGTTCCCGTATCTCGCGCAGGTTCAGGCGCAGCTCGACGGCGGCCGTGTCGCCTGGGGCGCGCAGGACGTGTCGGCGCACGAACAGGGCGCGTTCACCGGTGAAGTCGCGGCCGCGATGGTCGCGGAGTTCGGCGCACGCTATGCGATCGTCGGTCACTCGGAGCGCCGCGCGTATCACGGCGAACGCAACGAGACGGTCGCCGCGAAGACGCAGCGCGCGCTCGCAGCGGGGCTCACGCCGGTCGTGTGCGTCGGCGAGACGCTCGACGAGCGCGAGTCGGGTGCGACCGAGCAGGTGGTCGGTGCGCAGCTCGACGCAGTGCTGGCCGTGCTGACGGCTGACGAGGCGACGCGCATCGTCGTCGCATACGAGCCGGTCTGGGCGATCGGCACGGGCAAGAGCGCGACGTCGGCGCAGGCACAGGACGTGCACGCGTTCCTGCGTGCGCGTCTCGCGGCAAAGGGTGCGGCGGACGTGTCCGTGCTGTACGGCGGCAGCGTGAAGCCGGACAACGCGGAAGAGCTGTTTGCGCAGCCGGACATCGACGGCGGCCTGATCGGCGGCGCGTCGCTGAAGGCGGAAGATTTCCTGGCGATCTGCCGGGCCGCGCGTTGAGCGGTCCGGGATCGAATTGAACCATGACGGCGGCCGGTCGTTCCGGTCGCCTGATCCATTCGGGTGGGTGTGATGCTGTTATTCAAGACGCTGATTATTGTGGTGCAGGTGCTGTCTGCACTTGGTGTGATTGGACTCGTGCTGCTGCAGCACGGCAAGGGGGCCGACATGGGCGCTGCGTTCGGCAGCGGCGCGTCGGGCAGCCTGTTCGGTGCAACGGGCTCGGCGAACTTCCTGTCGCGTACGACGGGCATTCTCGCAACGATCTTCTTCGTCACGACGCTCGCGCTGACGTACCTCGGTTCGTACAAGTCGACGCCGTCGGCAGGCGTGCTGGGTGGGGTTGCGACCGCGCCGGCATCGGCACCTGCAGCATCGGCGCCGGCTGTCGCCGCATCCGCTGCCGCGGGTTCGGCTGCAAGTGCGCCGGGCCAGGACGTCCCGAAATAAAAAGTTAAATTTTTTGCGATTGTGCGTTGAACAATTCTGGAACTCGGGTTAGAATTTAATTCTTGAAGCGATTCGCGGGAAACAGGTAGTTACAACCCCGGTTGCATGCAGTGCCGACGTGGTGAAATTGGTAGACACGCTATCTTGAGGGGGTAGTGGCGAAAGCTGTGCGAGTTCGAGTCTCGCCGTCGGCACCAAAGTTACTCAATGCCAGCCGCTTCTAGTGGCTGGCATTTTTCATTTCTGGAGTGTGCTTGCGGTTGTCTTGCGATCGCATGCACTCCGAAATGATCCCTTCCGCCGGATAGTGGTATTCTCCGGACGCTCAGAACCAACCGATAGAGGATTGCCTTGAACCTCGCAGCCTATTACCCCGTCTTGTTGTTCCTCCTCGTGGGCACTGGTTTAGGTATAGCGCTGGTTAGCATCGGCAAGCTCCTTGGTCCCAACAAGCCGGACGTCGAGAAGAACGCACCGTACGAGTGCGGCTTCGAAGCCTTTGAAGACGCCCGGATGAAATTCGACGTCCGGTACTACCTCGTCGCCATCCTGTTCATCATCTTCGATCTCGAAACCGCATTCCTGTTTCCGTGGGGCGTCGCGCTCCGGGATATCGGCTGGCCGGGTTTCATCGCAATGATGATTTTTCTGCTCGAATTCCTGCTGGGCTTTGCCTATATCTGGAAGAAAGGCGGGCTCGACTGGGAGTGATGGGTTAATCGCCGGTTTGCATGGGCGGCCACGCTCGGTCGCTCGTCTGGAGTGGAAAGCAAATGAGTATCGAAGGGGTCTTGAAGGAAGGGTTTGTCACCACGACGGCTGACAAGCTGATCAACTGGACGCGTACCGGCTCGCTGTGGCCGATGACGTTCGGGCTCGCGTGTTGCGCCGTCGAAATGATGCATGCGGGCGCAGCCCGTTATGACCTGGACCGGTTCGGCGTCGTGTTTCGCCCGAGCCCGCGTCAATCGGACGTGATGATCGTCGCTGGCACGCTCTGCAACAAGATGGCACCCGCGCTGCGTCGCGTGTACGACCAGATGGCCGAGCCGCGCTGGGTGATCTCGATGGGATCGTGCGCGAACGGCGGTGGCTACTACCACTACTCGTACTCGGTGGTCCGCGGCTGCGACCGGATCGTGCCGGTCGACGTCTACGTGCCGGGCTGTCCGCCCACGGCCGAGGCGCTGGTCTACGGCGTGATCCAGCTTCAGGCGAAGATCCGCCGCACCAATACCATCGCCCGTCAATAAAGCCCCGAGCGTCCCCTCAATATGGCAAGCAAAATCGAGACCCTCAAGGCAAACCTCGAAGCCGCGCTCGGCGCGCGCGTGGTGAGCCTCACCGAAGCGATCGGTGAACTGACGCTCGTCGTAAAGGCGAGCGATTACCTCGAAGTCGCAAAGATGCTGCGCGACGATCCGAAGCTCCGTTTCGAGCAGTTGCTCGACCTGTGCGGCGTCGACTACCAGACCTTCGGCGACGGTGCCTACGACGGCCCGCGTTTCGCGGCCGTGTCGCACCTGCTGTCGGTCACGAACAACTGGCGCCTGCGCCTGCGCGCATTCGCGCCGGACGACGACCTGCCGATCGTGGCATCGCTGGTCGACATCTGGACCTCCGCGAACTGGTACGAGCGCGAAGCGTTCGACCTGTACGGCATCGTGTTCGAAGGCCACCCCGACCTGCGCCGCATCCTCACCGACTACGGCTTCATCGGCCATCCGTTCCGCAAGGACTTCCCGGTGTCGGGCTATGTCGAAATGCGTTACGACCCGGAAGAGAAGCGGGTCGTGTACCAGCCGGTGACGATCGAGCCGCGCGAAATCACGCCGCGCGTGATCCGCGAGGATCGCTATGGCGGTCTGAAACATTAAGGGGGCGTCATGGCAGAAATCAAGAACTACACGCTCAACTTCGGCCCGCAGCACCCGGCAGCGCACGGCGTGCTGCGCCTCGTGCTCGAGCTCGACGGCGAAGTCATCCAGCGTGCCGATCCGCACATCGGCCTGCTGCACCGCGCGACGGAAAAGCTCGCGGAATCCAAGACGTTCATCCAGTCCGTGCCGTACATGGACCGTCTCGACTACGTGTCGATGATGGTCAACGAGCACGGCTACGTGCTCGCGATCGAAAAGCTGCTCGGCATCGAAGTGCCTGAGCGCGCGCAGTACATCCGCGTGCTGTTCGACGAGATCACGCGCGTGCTGAACCACCTGATGTGGATCGGCGCACACGCACTCGACGTCGGCGCGATGGCCGTGTTCCTGTACGCATTCCGCGAACGCGAAGACCTGATGGACGTGTACGAAGCGGTGTCCGGCGCCCGGATGCACGCGGCGTACTACCGTCCGGGCGGCGTCTACCGCGACCTGCCTGACGCAATGCCGCAATACAAGGCGTCGAAGATTCGCAACGAGAAGGCGCTCGCGAAGATGAACGAAGCGCGCAGCGGCTCGGTGCTCGACTTCATCGACGACTTCTTCGCGCGCTTCCCGAAGTGCGTCGACGAATACGAAACGCTGCTCACCGACAACCGGATCTGGAAACAGCGTCTGGTCGGGATCGGCGTGGTCAGCCCGGAACGTGCGCTGCAGATGGGCCTGACGGGCCCGATGCTGCGCGGCTCGGGCATCGCCTGGGATCTGCGCAAGAAGCAGCCGTACGAAGTGTACGATCGCATGGATTTCGATGTGCCGGTCGGCGTGAACGGCGATTGCTACGACCGCTATCTGGTGCGCGTCGAAGAAATGCGCCAGTCGATCCGCATCGCGAAACAGTGTATTGAGTGGCTCCGCAAGAATCCGGGCCCGGTGATGACGGACAATCACAAGGTTGCACCGCCGTCGCGCGTCGGCATGAAGACCAACATGGAAGACTTGATTCACCACTTCAAGCTCTTCACCGAAGGTTTCCATGTGCCGGAAGGCGAAGCGTACGCGGCGGTCGAGCATCCGAAGGGTGAGTTCGGCATCTACCTCGTGTCGGATGGTGCGAACAAGCCGTATCGCCTCAAGATTCGCGCGCCGGGTTTCGCGCACCTGGCGTCGCTCGACGAAATGGCGCGCGGTCACATGATCGCCGACGCCGTCACGATCATCGGTACGCAGGACATCGTGTTCGGCGAAATCGATCGCTAATGGTTAGCGCCGCCCGCGCGAGCGGGCGGCGAGCAGCAAGTCACACGCGATGCGCGCTGAACCGGCGCGGCTTCGCAAGCTGTCAACAGAGTGAGCGCCAGGTCTGCCGTCCATGCACCCCAATGTGCGGCAGGTTGTTCGTTCGGTAGGAATTGAAAGAGTCGTGTCTGAAAATGATCTCAGCTGAAGGCCTGAAGGAAATCGATCGAGCGTTGACGAAGTATCCCGCCGATCAGAAACAGTCCGCCGTGATGTCGGCATTGGCCGTTGCTCAGGAAGAGCACGGCTGGCTGTCGCCCGAACTGATGCAGTTCGTCGCGGACTATCTCGGCATGCCGGCCGTTGCCGTGCAGGAAGTCGCGACGTTCTACACGATGTACGAGCTCAACCCGGTCGGCAAGCACAAGATCACGCTCTGCACGAACCTGCCGTGCCAGCTCGGCCCGGACGGTGGCGCGGAAGCGACTGCCGACTACCTGAAACAGAAGCTCGGCATCGGCTTCGGCGAGACCACGCCCGACGGCAAGTTCACGCTGAAGGAAGGCGAATGCATGGGCTCGTGCGGCGATGCGCCGGTGCTGCTGGTGAACAATCACAGAATGTGCAGCTTCATGAGCCGCGAGAAGATCGACCAGCTGCTTGAGGAGCTCTCGAAATGACGTCCCTCCACGACCGTCACATCAAACCGCTGATCCTCGCTGGTCTGAACGGCGAGAACTGGCATCTCGAAGACTACGTTGCGCGCGGCGGCTACAAGCAGCTGCGCCGCATTCTCGAAGAAAAGATTCCGCCCGAGCAGGTGATCGCCGACGTCAAGTCGTCGGGCCTGCGTGGCCGTGGCGGTGCGGGCTTCCCGACCGGCCTGAAGTGGAGCTTCATGCCGCGTCAGTTCCCGGGGCAGAAGTACCTCGTCTGCAACTCGGACGAAGGCGAGCCGGGCACGTTCAAGGATCGCGACATCCTGCGCTGGAACCCGCACGCGCTGATCGAAGGCATGGCCATCGGCGCGTACGCGATGGGCATCACCGTCGGCTACAACTACATCCACGGCGAAATCTTCGAAGTGTATCGACGCTTCGAAGCCGCGCTCGATGAAGCGCGCGCTGCCGGGTTCCTCGGCGACAACATCATGGGCTCGGAATTCTCGTTCCAGCTGCACGCGCACCACGGTTACGGCGCGTACATCTGCGGCGAAGAAACGGCACTGCTCGAGTCGCTCGAAGGCAAGAAGGGCCAGCCGCGCTTCAAACCGCCGTTCCCGGCGAGCTTCGGCGTGTACGGCAAGCCCACCACGATCAACAACACCGAGACGTTCGCCGCGGTGCCGTTCCTGCTGTCCATCGGGCCGCAGAATTACCTCGAGATCGGCAAGCCGAACAACGGCGGCACGAAGATTTTCTCGGTGTCGGGCGACGTCGAGCGTCCGGGCAACTATGAAGTGCCGCTCGGCACGCCGTTCGCGACGCTGATGGAGCTCGCCGGCGGGATGCGCGGCGGCAAGAAGATCAAGGCCGTGATTCCGGGCGGTTCGTCGGCGCCGGTGATCCCGGGCGACATCATGATGCAGACGGATCTCGACTACGATTCGATCGCGAAGGCGGGCTCGATGCTCGGTTCCGGCGCGGTGATCGTGATGGACGAGACGCGCTGCATGGTGCGCTCGCTGCTGCGCCTGTCGTACTTCTACTACGAAGAATCGTGCGGTCAGTGCACGCCGTGCCGTGAAGGCACCGGCTGGCTGTATCGCGTCGTGAATCGTATCGAGCACGGCGAAGGCCGCCAGGAAGATCTGGACCTGCTGAACTCGGTTGCCGAGAACATCATGGGCCGCACGATCTGTGCACTCGGCGATGCGGCGGCGATGCCGGTACGCGGGATGCTCAAGCACTACTGGGACGAATTCGCGTACCACGTCGAGCACAAGCACTGCATGGTCGGCGGCCACGCGCACGCGGCGGCAGCCTGAAGCGAACCCGGTTGCGGAATTTGAGCGCACGGTCGGGCGAAGGCGCGAACGGGCGGAAATAGGTTAAGGACCATTCACCATCATGGTTGAACTTGAAATAGACGGCAAGAAGGTCGAGGTGCCCGAAGGCAGCATGGTGATCCAGGCTGCGCACAAGGCGGACAAGTACATTCCTCACTTCTGCTATCACAAGAAACTGTCGGTTGCGGCCAACTGCCGGATGTGTCTCGTCGAAGTCGAGAAGATGCCGAAGGCCGTGCCTGCCTGCGCGACCCCCGTGTCGGCCGGCATGATCGTCCATACGCAATCCGACAAGGCCGTGAAGGCGCAGCAGTCGGTGATGGAATTCCTCCTCATCAACCACCCGCTCGACTGCCCGATCTGCGATCAGGGCGGCGAATGCCAGCTGCAGGATCTGGCGGTCGGTTACGGCAAGTCGTCGTCGCGTTACTCGGAAGAGAAGCGCGTGGTGTTCCACAAGAACGTGGGCCCGCTGATCTCGATGGAAGAAATGTCGCGTTGCATCCACTGCACGCGCTGCGTCCGCTTCGGCCAGGAAATCGCCGGCGTGATGGAGTTCGGCATGCTGGGCCGCGGCGAGCATTCGGAAATCACGACGTTCGTCGGCAAGACGGTCGATTCCGAAATGTCGGGCAACATGATCGACCTGTGCCCGGTCGGCGCGCTGACCAGCAAGCCGTTCCGCTACAGCGCCCGTACGTGGGAACTGTCGCGCCGCAAGTCGGTGAGCCCGCACGATTCCGTCGGCGCGAACCTCGTCGTGCAAGTGAAGAACAACCGCGTGATGCGCGTGCTGCCGTTCGAGAACGAAGCCATCAACGAATGCTGGATCTCGGACAAGGATCGCTTCTCGTATGAAGGCCTCAACAGCGAAGAGCGCCTGACGAAGCCGATGCTGAAGCAGGGCGGCCAGTGGATCGAAACCGACTGGCAGACCGCGCTCGAATACGTCGCGAAGGGCCTGAAGGGCATCGCCGCGGATCACGGCGCGAACGCGCTGGCGATGCTCGCGAGCGCGCACAGCACGGCCGAAGAGCTGTTCCTCGTGAAGCAGCTCGCCAACGAACTGAAGACGCCGAACGTCGACTTCCGTCTGCGTCAGCAGGATTTCTCGGCGCCGGTCCAGGGCGCACCGTGGCTCGGCATGCCGATCGCCGACCTGTCGAACGTGGATGCCGCGTTCGTCGTCGGTTCGTTCCTGCGCCGCGACCACCCGCTGTTCGCCTCGCGCCTGCGTCAGGCCGCGAAGAACGGCGCGAAGCTGCACTTCCTGCACGCAACCGGTGACGACGCACTGATTCCGACCGCGCAGCGCATCGTTGCAGCACCGTCGGCATGGCTCGACCAGTTGGCCGGTATCGCAGCGGCCGTCGCGCAACTGCGCGGCGTCGCGCTGCCCGACGCGCTGGCAGGCGTCACGGCATCGCCGGCCGCTCAGGCTGTCGCCCAGTCGCTCGCGAACGGCGAACGCCGCGCGGTGCTGCTCGGCAACGTCGCGGTCCGCCATCCGGAATTCGCCAAGCTGCACGCCGTCGCCAAGTGGATCGCCGACAACACCGGCGCCACGTTCGGCTTCCTGACGGAAGCGGCTAACACGGTCGGCGCGCACGTCGTCGGCGCACTGCCGGGCCAAGGCGGCCTGAACGCACGCGAAGCGTTCGAGCAGCCGCGCAAGGGCTACGTGCTGCTGAACGTCGAGCCGGAATTCGACACCGCCGATCCGGCGCAGGCACTCGCCGCGCTGAACCAGGCTGAGATGGTCGTCGTGATGTCGCCGTTCAAGCATGGCCTCGACTACGCCGACGTACTGCTGCCGGTTGCGCCGTTCACGGAAACGGCCGGTACGTACGTGAATGCGGAAGGCACCGTGCAGAGCTTCAACGGCGTGGTGCGCCCGCTCGGCGACACGCGTCCGGGCTGGAAGGTGCTGCGCGTGCTGGGCAGCGTGCTCGGCCTGCCGAACTTCGAATACGAGACCTCGGAAGAAGTGCGTCTCGCCGCGCTCGGCGACGCCGGCGTCGCGGGCCGCCTGTCGAACCAGACGTCGGTCGCGCCGGTGCGCGTCGCGGCGAATGCCGCGAACGGCGGTTTCGAGCGCCTGGCCGATGTGCCGATCTATCACGCCGACGCACTCGTGCGCCGCGCGGGTGCGCTGCACCTGACGACCGCCGCGAAGGCGGCGAATGCCGCAGCCCTGCCGGCCGCGCTGTTCGACAAGCTGGGCTTGAAGGAAGGCGACGCGGTGCGCGTGCGCCAGGGCGAGCGTGCGGTGCAGTTGCCGGCCGTGCGCGACGCGAATCTTGCGGAGACCGTCGTTCGCGTGTCGGCGGCAACGCCTGCCGGCGCAGCGCTCGGCAGCCTGTCCGGTGAACTGGTGGTGGAGAAGGCGTAAATGAGCTTGTTCGATACGATCAACGCGGGCGGGTCCCAGCTTCTCGGCTTCGCATGGCCGACGGTGTGGGCAATCGTGCGCATCCTCGTCGTCTCCGTCGTCATCCTGCTGTGCGTCGCGTACCTGATTCTGTGGGAACGCAAGCTGATCGGCTGGATGCACGTGCGTCTCGGCCCGAACCGCGTCGGCCCCGGCGGCTTGCTGCAGCCGATCGCCGACGTGCTGAAGCTGCTGCTGAAGGAAGTCATTCAGCCGAGCGCCGCCAGCCGCTGGCTGTACCTGATCGCGCCGGTGATGACCGTCGTGCCGGCGTTCGCCGTGTGGGCCGTGATCCCGTTCCAGGCCGAAGCGGTTCTCGCGAACGTCAACGCGGGCCTGCTGTACGCGATGGCGATCTCGTCGATCGGCGTGTACGCGGTGATTCTCGCGGGCTGGGCATCGAACTCGAAGTACGCGTTCCTCGGCGCGATGCGCGCCGCGGCACAGATGGTGTCGTACGAAATCTCGATGGGCTTCGCGCTGGTGCTGGTGCTGATGACGGCCGGCAGCCTGAACCTGTCGGAAATCGTCGGTTCGCAGCAGCACGGCTTCTTCGCCGGCCACGGCGTGAACTTCCTGTCGTGGAACTGGCTGCCGCTCCTGCCGGCGTTCGTCGTGTACTTCATCTCGGGCATCGCCGAAACGAACCGCCACCCGTTCGACGTGGTGGAAGGGGAGTCGGAAATCGTTGCCGGTCACATGATCGATTACTCGGGTATGGCGTTCGCGCTGTTCTTCCTCGCCGAGTACATCAACATGATCGTGATCTCGGCGCTGACCGCGACGCTGTTCCTCGGCGGCTGGGATGCACCGTTCGAATTCCTGTCGTTCATTCCGGGCATCTTCTGGCTGGTGCTGAAGATATTCGCGCTGCTGTCGGTGTTCATCTGGGTTCGCGCGACGTTCCCGCGTTTCCGTTACGACCAGATCATGCGCTTGGGCTGGAAGGTGTTCCTGCCCGTCACGGTGGTCTGGGTGGTCGTGGTCGGCTTCTGGATGATGTCGCCGCTCAACATCTGGGTGAAGTAATCGGACGAAATCATGAGCGCAATCCAACACTTCTTTAAGACCTTCTTCCTGACCGAGCTCCTGCAGGGGCTCGCGCTGACCGGCCGTTACACGTTCAAGCGCAAGGTCACCGTGCAGTTCCCGGAAGAAAAGACGCCGATTTCGCCGCGTTTCCGCGGGCTGCATGCGCTGCGCCGCTACGAAAACGGCGAAGAGCGCTGCATCGCGTGCAAGCTGTGCGAGGCCGTGTGCCCCGCGATGGCGATCACGATCGAATCGGAAACGCGCGCGGACAACACGCGCCGCACGACGCGCTACGACATCGACCTGACGAAGTGCATCTTCTGCGGTTTCTGCGAAGAGAGCTGCCCGGTCGATTCGATCGTCGAGACGCAGATTCTCGAGTACCACGGCGAAAAGCGCGGCGACCTGTATTTCACGAAGGAAATGCTGCTCGCGGTGGGCGATCGCTACGAGAAGGACATCGCCGCGGCGAAGGCTGCCGACGCGCCGTATCGTTGATTGTGTTTGCAGTGCCGGCCCGATGCACGGGCCGAGCCGCCGCGACGGGTGCGGCTCGCAAGAGCGTCCCGCAAGCCGCGCCTGACTATGGCCTAACGATGAACCGGTAATCATGGAATTCACGACCGTACTGTTCTACATCTTCGCGCTGCTCCTGGTGGTATCAGGGCTGAAGGTGATCACTTCGCGCAACCCGGTGGCGTCTGCGCTTTTCCTTGTGCTGGCGTTCTTCAACGCCGCCGCGATCTGGATGCTGCTGGAAGCGGAGTTCCTCGCGATCCTGCTGGTGCTGGTCTACGTGGGCGCGGTGATGGTGCTGTTCCTGTTCGTCGTGATGATGCTGGACATCAACATCGACTACCTGCGCCGCGACTTCAAGCGCTTCGTCCCGATGGCGACCGTGGTCGGCGCGATCATCGTGATCGAAACCGCGCTGATCCTGTGGCGCGGCTACGGCGACACGCAGACCGTGCACGCGATGGCGACGGGTGAGATGGCCAACTGGTCGAACACGCGCCTGATCGGCAAGGTGATCTACACCGACTACATCTTCGCGTTTGAAATCGCCGGCCTCGTGCTGCTGGTCGCGATCATTGCCGCGATCGGGCTGACCGAGCGCAAGGGCAAGGACAGCAAGCGCCAGCGCGTGTCGGATCAGGTCAAGGTGCGCCGCAACGACCGCGTGCGCCTCGTGAAGATGGAAGCGGAAAAGCCGCAGCCGGAAGCGGCGCAGAGCGAAGCCGGTTCGGGCACCAACGGCTAAGCGGAGGAAAAGAAAATCATGCTGACTCTTGCTCACTACCTCGTGCTCGGCGCGATCCTCTTTGCGATCGCGATCGTCGGGATCTTTCTGAACCGCCGCAACGTCATCATCATCCTGATGTCGATCGAACTGATGCTGCTGGCGGTGAATACCAACTTCGTCGCGTTTTCGCATTACCTCGGCGATGTGCACGGCCAGATCTTCGTGTTCTTCGTGCTGACCGTCGCCGCAGCGGAAGCCGCGATCGGCCTCGCGATTCTGGTGACCCTGTTCCGTAAGCTCGACACGATCAATGTCGAGGATCTCGATCAGCTCAAAGGTTAATTTCAGGCAACGCTGTTATGTCAACGACACTCAATGAAAACCTGCTGCTGGCGATTCCGCTCGCTCCGCTGGCCGGCTCGCTGATTGCGGGGCTGTTCGGGAACGCAGTCGGGCGCAAGGGCGCACACCGGATCACGATCCTCGGCGTAATGATCGCGTTCCTCCTGTCGGCGAAAGTCTTCTTCGACGTGATGGGCGGCGCAAGCTTCAACGCGACCGTCTACGAATGGATGAACGTCGGCTCGCTGAAGCTCGAAGTCGGCTTCCTCGTCGATTCGCTGACCGCGATGATGATGGTCGTCGTGACCTTCGTCTCGCTGATGGTGCACGTGTACACGATCGGCTACATGGCGGAAGAAGACGGCTACCAGCGTTTCTTCTCGTACATCTCGCTGTTCACGTTCTCGATGCTGATGCTCGTGATGAGCAACAACTTCCTGCAGCTGTTCTTCGGCTGGGAAGCGGTGGGTCTGGTGTCGTACCTGCTGATCGGCTTCTACTTCACGCGTGAGAGCGCGATCTACGCGAACATGAAGGCGTTCCTCGTGAACCGCGTGGGCGACTTCGGCTTCCTGCTCGGCATCGGCCTGCTGCTCGCATTCGCCGGCTCGATGAACTACGGCGAAGTGTTCGCAAAGCGCGCGGAACTCGCGAGCCTGCACTTCCCGGGCACCGACTGGGGCCTGCTGACCGTTGCCTGTATCTGCCTGTTCATCGGCGCGATGGGTAAGTCGGCACAGTTCCCGCTGCACGTGTGGCTGCCGGACTCGATGGAAGGCCCGACCCCGATCTCCGCGCTGATTCACGCGGCGACGATGGTGACCGCCGGCATCTTCATGGTGTCGCGCATGTCGCCGCTGTTCGAACTGTCGGATACCGCGCTGTCGTTCATCACGGTGATTGGCGCGATCACGGCGCTCTTCATGGGCTTCCTCGGCATCGTCCAGAACGACATCAAGCGCGTGGTTGCGTACTCGACGCTGTCGCAGCTCGGCTACATGACCGTCGCGCTCGGCGTGTCCGCTTACCCGGTCGCCGTGTTCCACCTGATGACGCACGCGTTCTTCAAGGCACTGCTGTTCCTTGGCGCAGGCTCGGTCATCATGGGCATGCACCACGACCAGGACATGCGCAACATGGGTGGCCTGCGCAAGTACATGCCGATCACGTGGATCACGTCGCTCGTCGGTTCGCTCGCGCTGATCGGCACGCCGTTCTTCTCGGGCTTCTACTCGAAGGACTCGATCATCGACGCGGTGAAGCTGTCGCACCTGCCGGGTTCGGGCTTCGCGTACTTCGCGGTCGTCGCGAGCGTGTTCGTCACGGCGCTGTACTCGTTCCGCATGTACTTCCTGGTGTTCCACGGCGAAGAGCGTTTCCGCAAGCCGAAGCATCCGGAATCGCCGATGGGCATGGCGGCTGCGCATGGCCACGACGACCACGGCCATGGCCACGGTCATGACGATCACGCGCACGAACCGCACGAGACCCCGTGGGTCGTGTGGGTGCCGCTGGTCTTGCTGGCGATCCCGTCGGTCATCATCGGCGCGTTCGCGATCAGCCCGATGCTGTTCGGCGACTTCTTCCAGCACGGCGTTGCATTCGACAAGGTGATCTTCATCGGCGAAAACCATCCGGCCCTGGCCGAGATGGCCGAAGAGTTCCACGGTTGGGTGGGCATGGGCCTGCACTCGGTGTCGGGCCTGCCGGTCTGGCTCGCGCTCGCCGGTGTCGTTGTCGCGTGGTTCCTGTACCTGAAGCGTCCGGAACTGCCGGCGTCGATCCGCCGCGCGTTCGGCCCGATCTACACGCTGCTGGACAACAAGTACTACATGGACAAGATCAACGAAGTGGTGTTCGCCCGTGGTTCGGTGGCGATCGGCCGCGGCCTGTGGAAGGAGGGTGACGTCGTGGTGATCGACGGCCTCGTCAACGGCAGCGCCCGGTTCATCGGCTGGTTCGCCGGCGTGATCCGCTTCCTCCAATCCGGTTACATCTATCACTACGCGTTCGCCATGATCATCGGCATGCTGGGGCTCCTGACCCTGTTTGTAACGCTCGGCGGCAAATAAGGCGGGGGACAACTTAATGCACGCTTTTCCGATTCTCAGTACCGCGATCTGGTTGCCGATCGTTTTCGGCCTCCTCGTGCTTGCGGTGGGTAACGACAAAAATCCGGGGACGGCCCGCTGGATCGCACTGATCGGTTCGCTGCTCGGTCTCGCGGTCACGATCCCGCTGATCACGGGCTTCGATTCGAGCACGGCTGCGCTGCAGTTCGTCGAGAAGTCGACCTGGATCGAACGCTTCGACATCGCGTATCACCTCGGCGTCGACGGCATCTCGATGTGGTTCGTCGTGCTGACCGCGCTGATCACGGTGATCGTCGTGATCGCCGCATGGGAAGTGATCACCGAGAACGTCGCGCAGTACCTCGCGGCATTCCTGATCCTGTCCGGGATCATGATCGGCGTATTCTCGGCGGCCGACGGCCTGCTGTTCTACGTGTTCTTCGAGGCGACCCTGATCCCGATGTACATCATCATCGGCGTGTGGGGTGGCCCGAACCGCGTGTATGCGGCATTCAAGTTCTTCCTGTACACGCTGGCCGGCTCGCTGCTGATGTTGGTCGCGCTGATCTACCTGTACACGGAAACGCATTCGTTCGACCTCGCGACGTGGCAGAACGCCAAGATCGCGATGACGCCGCAGATACTGCTGTTCATTGCCTTCTTCCTCGCGTTCGCGGTGAAGGTGCCGATGTGGCCGGTCCACACCTGGTTGCCGGACGCGCACGTGGAAGCGCCGACGGGCGGCTCGGTCGTGCTGGCTGCGATCATGCTGAAGCTCGGTGCGTACGGTTTCCTGCGCTTCTCGCTGCCGATCACGCCTGACGCGAGCCACTTCCTGGCTCCCGTCGTGATCACGCTGTCGCTGATCGCGGTGATCTACATCGGCCTCGTCGCGATGGTGCAGTCCGACATGAAGAAGCTGGTCGCGTATTCGTCGATCGCGCACATGGGCTTCGTCACGCTCGGCTTCTTCATCTTCAACCAGCTCGGCGTCGAAGGCGCGATCATCCAGATGATCTCGCACGGCTTCGTGTCGGGCGCGATGTTCCTGTGCATCGGCGTGCTGTACGACCGCGTGCACTCGCGCCAGATCGCCGATTACGGTGGCGTCGTGAACGTGATGCCGAAG
This sequence comes from Burkholderia sp. Ac-20384, assembly GCF_017104605.1. Classification (NCBI taxonomy): domain Bacteria; kingdom Pseudomonadati; phylum Pseudomonadota; class Betaproteobacteria; order Burkholderiales; family Burkholderiaceae; genus Burkholderia; species Burkholderia sp. Ac-20384. The sequence continues at coordinate 31,417 of NZ_JAAGPE010000047.1, forward strand.
TTCGCGGCATTCGCGATGCTGTTCTCGATGGCCAACTGCGGCCTGCCGGGCACGTCGGGTTTCGTCGGCGAGTTCATGGTGATTCTCGCTGCCGTCCAGTACAACTTCTGGATCGCATTCGGTGCGGCATTCACGCTGATCCTCGGCGCTGCCTACACGCTGTGGATGTACAAGCGCGTGTACTTCGGCGCGGTTGCGAACGATCACGTTGCCAAGCTGAAGGACATCGGCCGTCGCGAATTCCTGATGCTGGCTGTGCTCGCCGCGTTCACGATGCTGATGGGCCTGTATCCGAAGCCCTTCACCGACGTGATGCACGTTTCCGTGGAAAACCTCCTCTCCCATGTCGCGCAGTCGAAGCTGCCGCTGGCCCAGTAATCGCGAGCGGAGGAACTCAAGATCATGAACGCTCCTATGAATGTCCTGTTGCCTGACGCGCTGGTGATGGCCGCCATCGTCGTCGCATGGCTGAACGACACCTTTACCGGTGCTTCCGGCCGCCGCCTGACTTATCTGATCGCGGTCGTATCGTCGGTTGTCGCCGGCGTGTGGTTCGCGGTGCAGGCACTCGACCCGCAGCAGTACTACTTCTTCTCGAAGATGGTCGTTGTCGACTCGTTCGCGAGCACGATGAAGGCTGTCGTGTCGTTCGGTTTCGCGGTCTCGCTCGTCTATTCGCGCAAGTACCTCGAAGATCGCGACATGTTCCGCGGCGACGTGTTCCTGCTCGGCATGTTCTCGCTGCTCGGTCAGCTGGTCATGGTGTCGGGCAACAACTTCCTGACGCTGTACCTCGGTCTCGAACTGATGTCGCTGTCGCTGTACGCCGTCATCGCGCTGCGCCGCGACGCCGCGCAGTCGAGCGAAGCTGCGATGAAGTACTACGTCCTGGGCGCGCTCGCGTCGGGCTTCGTGCTGTACGGCATCTCGATGCTCTACGGTGCGACCGGCTCGCTCGAGCTGGGCGAGGTGTACAAGGCGGTCAGCGGCAACACCGACGCAGCCGTGCTGATGTTCGGCGTGGTCTTCATCGTCGCCGGTATTGCATTCAAGCTCGGCGCCGTGCCGTTCCACATGTGGGTGCCGGACGTCTACCAGGGCGCACCGACCGCGATGACGCTGTTCGTCGGCGGCGGCCCGAAGGTTGCCGCGTTCGCGTGGGGCCTCCGCTTCCTGGTGATGGGCCTGCTGCCGCTCGCACAGAACTGGCAGACCGCGCTCGTGATCCTGGCCGCACTGTCGCTGATCGTCGGCAACATCACGGGTATCGTCCAGCGCAACATCAAGCGGATGCTCGCGTACTCGGCGATCTCGAACATGGGCTTCGTGCTGCTCGGCCTGCTTGCGGGCATCGTGAAGGGCGACGCAACGGCACCGGCGAATGCATACAGCTCGGCGATGTTCTACGCGATCGTCTACCTGATCACGACGCTCGGCTCGTTCGGCGTGGTGATGCTGCTCGCACGCCGCGATTTCGAAGCCGAGACGATCGACGACTTCAAGGGCCTCAACAAGCGCAGCCCGGTGTTCGCGTTCGTGATGATGGTCATGATGTTCTCGCTGGCAGGTATTCCGCCGACCGTCGGCTTCTACGCGAAGCTCGCGGTGCTCGAGGCGACCGTCAACGCGGGTCTCACATGGCTGGCCGTGCTGGCCGTGATCACGTCGCTGTTCGGCGCGTTCTACTACCTGCGCATCGTGAAGCTGATGTACTTCGATGCACCGCAGGATACGACCCCGATCTCGGGCGATTTCTGCAAGCGCACGATCCTCGTGCTGAACGGCCTGGCGGTCGTGGTGCTCGGCCTGATCCCGAGCCCGCTGCTGACGGCCTGCCTGCAGGCAATTCGTCACACGCTGCCGCCGCTGTAATGTCGGCAGCCGGCTGGTTTATCGTGCTGTTGGCGCTCGTCTGCGCCAACCTGCCGTTCCTGAACCAACGCCTCTTCGCCGTCGTGCCGTTCGGCACGGCGAAGAAGAGCGGGTGGGTGCGGATCGGCGAGCTGATCGTGCTGTATTTCATCGTTGGCGCGCTGGGCTTCTGGCTCGAGTCGCGCGCCGGCAACCGCTTCGAACAGGGCTGGCAGTTCTACGCGATCACGTTCAGTCTTTTCATCGTGTTCGCGTTTCCCGGCTTCACGTTCCAGTATCTCGTCAAACGACGCTGACAAGGGCCGGTCCGCGCTAATAGCAAGCTTGCGAACGCGCCGTACCGGCCGTAATGCAAGGAGTGAGGAGCGCCGTTTGGCCGAGCCAAACAAGCGACGATCGACGCCGCAGTACGGCCGGCAAGGCGCGCTCCCCTGATTGAAAAAATACTGTAGTGGGGCTGGCCGCCAGAAGGGCCGATCGCGGCGTCATGCTCCTTGCGAATACGTCGAGTATTCGCTGCGTCGCAGTCCTTGCGCTCGGCCCTTCTGGCGGCCAGCGCAAGCTTGTTATTAGCGCGGACTGGCCCTTGGCCGTCGCGCTCATTCCCGGAGCCGCCGATGGCCGAACTACCCAATCACGACGCCGCACTGACCGAAACTTGCCTCGAAAGCGAGGCGATCTTCGAAGGCTCGTTCCTCAAGCTCAAGCGCGATACCGTCCGTCTGCCGGACGGCAAGAAAGCCACGCGCGAATACGTCCAGCATCCGGGCGCGGTGATGGTGATCCCGCTGTTCGACGACGGGCGCGTGCTGATGGAAAGCCAGTATCGCTACCCGATCGGCAAGGTGATGGCCGAATTCCCGGCCGGCAAGCTCGATCCGAACGAAGGCGCGCTCGCATGCGCGGTACGCGAACTGCGCGAAGAAACCGGCTACACGGCACGCGAATACGTGTTCCTCGCCCGGATTCACCCGATCATTTCCTATTCGACCGAATTCATCGACCTGTACCTGGCGCGCGGGCTGACGGCCGGCGAGCGCAAGCTCGACGAAGGCGAATTCCTCGAGACCTTCACCGCGACGCAGGCCGATCTGCAGGAGTGGGTGCGCACGGGCCAGATCTCCGACGTGAAGACGATCATCGGCACGATGTGGCTCGACAAGGTACTGTCCGGCACGTGGCCGCTTGGGCCCGTCCTGACGCCCTGAGCGCGGCGTCAGCGGCGGGTGGGGCGCCGCGTTACAATCCGGTGACGCGGTGCCGCCGCGTCGCGCCATCGAAATTTAGCACGATCGTTCACAAAACGGCTTTTTGCGCTACACTCCTCACACGCCCTGATTCAGCATGAAGGTCCTCGATTTACAGTGCCCGCACGGTCATCGGTTCGAAGGCTGGTTCGCTTCCGCCGATGAATTCGAAGCGCAGTTGTCCCGCAAGCTGGTCGAATGTCCGGTGTGTGGAACGACCGAGGTCAACCGTCTGCCGTCGGCGCCGCGCCTGAACTTGTCGGGCGCGACGCAGGCACAGCCGGCCGATCCGCGTGCGCTGCAGGCGCAGGTGATGCGTGCACTGCGCGAGGTGCTGGAGAAAACCGAGAATGTGGGCGAGCGCTTCGCCGAGGAAGCGCGGCGCATCCATTACAACGAGGCGCCGGCACGCAGCATTCGTGGCGTTACGACGCCCGAAGATGCGCAATCCTTGGCTGAAGAAGGCATCGACGTGATGCCGCTGCCGATTCCTGCCGCGCTGAAAGAACCGCTGCAATGACGTATGCAGTGAGTCCCTGCCCGGTCGGACGACGGCCGCGGCGAGGAGACACTGCGCATGGATCTGGATTATTCCCCCGCCGACGACGCGTTCCGCGTCGACGTCCGCGCCTGGCTTGAGGCCAACCTGCCTCACGCACTGCGCGCCAAAGTACTCGATCACAAACGACTCGACCGCGAGGATTTCGCGAGCTGGCACCGGATTCTCGGCCAGCGCGGCTGGTCTGCGCCCGCGTGGCCGGTTGAATACGGCGGCCCGGGCTGGAACGCGACGCAACGACACATCTGGGACGAGGAGTGCGCGCGGATCGGCGCGCCGACCGTGCTGCCGTTCGGTGTATCGATGGTCGCGCCCGTGTTGATGAAATACGGCAGCGAAGCGCAGAAACGTCATTATCTGCCGCGCATTCTCGATGGCACCGACTGGTGGTGTCAGGGCTACTCGGAGCCGGGTTCGGGATCCGACCTCGCCTCGTTGCGCACGCGCGCCGAGCGCCAGGGCGACCACTACGTCGTCAATGGCCAGAAGACCTGGACGACGCTAGGCCAGTACGCCGACATGATGTTCTGCCTCGTACGCACCGATCCGGCCGCGAAGAAACAGGAGGGCATCTCGTTCCTGCTGATCGACATGAAGACGCCCGGTATCACGGTGCGCCCGATCGTCATGCTCGACGAGGACCACGAGGTCAACGAGGTGTTCTTCGAGGACGTGAAGGTGCCGGTCGAGAATCTCGTCGGCGACGAGAACCGTGGCTGGACCTACGCGAAATACCTGCTTGGCCATGAGCGCACCGGTATCGCGCGCGTCGGCGCGTCGAAGCGCGAGCTCGCATTCCTGAAGCGTGTCGCGTCGAACCAGCGCAAGAACGGCAAGCCGTTGCTCGCCGATCCCGTGTTTGCCGCGAAGGTCGCGGCGCTCGAGGTCGAGCTGATGGCGCTCGAGGTGACGGTGCTGCGCGTCGTCAGCCGCGAGACGAGCGGTAAGGGGCCGGGCCCCGAGGCGTCGATGCTGAAGATCAAGGGCACGGAAGTGCAGCAGGCACTCACCGAGCTGATGGTCGATGCGATCGGCCCGCTCGCTGCACCGTTCGACGTACCGTTCCTCGACGGGCAGCGCGAGCACAGCATCGCGGGCGACGACGATGCGGCGCCGCTTGCCGCGTACTACTTCAATTACCGGAAGACGTCGATCTACGGCGGCTCGAACGAGATCCAGAAGAACATCATCGCGCAGATGATTCTGGGGCTGTGATCAGGGAACGGAGACAACCATGGATTTCAGCTTTACCGATGAGCAGCAGCAGTTTGCCGATGCGCTGCGCCGTTATCTCGGCGAGCAATACGGCTTCGAAGCGCGCCAGGCAATCGTGCACAGCGATGCGGGCGTGTCGGACACGCAATGGAGCGCGTTCGCCGAACTGGGGTTGACCGCGCTGCCCGTGCCGGACGCGCAGGGTGGCTTTGGCGGCGGCCCGGTCGACATGCTGGTCGTGATGCAGGAACTCGGCCGCGCGCTCGTGATCGAGCCGTACTGGGCAACGGCAGTGGGCGTCGAAGCCTTGCGTATCGCCGGCTCGAGCGCCGGTGAGGATGCGGTGCTGCTGGAGGCGATCGCGCAGGGGCAGAAGCGCGTGGCGGTTGCGTTCCACGAACCGCATGCGCGCTACGACCTGTTCGAACTCGACACGCATGCGCGTGAGCAGGGCGGCACGTACCGGCTGACCGGCACGAAGTCGGTCGTTCAGCATGGCGCACAGGCGGATGTGTGGATCGTGCCCGCACGCGTCGACGGCGGCGGCATCGGCCTCTTCGTCGTCGAACGGAACGCCGCAAACGCGAAGGTGGCCGACTACCGGACGATCGACGGTCAGCGTGCCGCGACGATCGGGTTCGACGAAACGCCGGCGCGACTGTTGACGGGTGGGGCGCGCGACGCTGCGGCCCTCGAGCAGGTTGCCGATTACGCGACGTTCCTGCTGTGCGCGGAAGCGGTCGGCGTACTCGACGAACTGAACCGCGCCACGGTCGAATACACGAAGACACGCGAACAGTTCGGCGTGCCGATCGCACGTTTCCAGGCGCTGCAGCACCGGATGGTCGACATGCTGATCCATGCCGAGCAGGCGCGCTCGCTGACCTACCTGGCTGCCGTACGCTACGCGAGCGGCGATGCCGATGCGCGGCGCAAGGCCGTGTCGGCCGCGAAAGCACGTGTCGGCGCCGCCGCGCGCTTCGTCGGCCAGCAGGCCGTTCAACTGCACGGCGGCATGGGCGTGACTAACGAGGTTGCCGCCGCGCACCTGTTCAAGCGGCTGACGATCATTGAGACGACGCTCGGCGACACCGATCATCATCTCGCCCGTATCGCGGCGCTGCCCGATTTCGCGCAGACCGACGAGGCATGACGGTGACGCGCGAGCGCGCCAGACAAGGAGACACCTAGTGGGCATCAGTTACGAAGACCTGGTGGTCGGCAGCACCACCGAAGTGGGCCGTTACACGTTCGAACCCGACGACATCAAGGCGTTCGCGCAACGCTACGACCCGCAGCCGTTCCATCTCGACGAAGAGGCCGGGAAAGCGTCGCATTTCGGCGGGCTCGTCGCGAGCGGCTGGCATACGTGTTCGGTGTTCATGAGCCTGCTCATCAAGAAGCTCGGGTCGGATTCGACGAGCATGGGCTCGCCCGGCATCGATTCGATCCGCTGGCTCAAGCCGGTGCGCGCCGGCGACACGATCACCATGTATCAGAAGGTGCACGACAAGCGCGTGTCGGAGAGCAAGCCCGACCGCGGCATCGTGTCGACGGAGTGGGTCGGCGTGAACAGCGCCGGTGAGACGGTGATCACCGTGCATACCAAGGTGATCTTCGGGCTGCGCCATCCGGGAGGCAAGCAGGCATGACCGACGTGACCTTGCCGCTGATCGCATCGGCACAGGCGCTGCAGGCGCGTGTTGGCGCAGAGCCGCTCGCGAGCGGCTGGCTCTCGATCGACCAGCGTCGTGTCGATGGCTTTGCCGATGCGACCGGCGATCATCAATGGATTCACGTCGATCCCGAACGCGCGCGACGCGAGTCGCCGTTCGGTGGCCCGATCGCGCACGGGTTCCTGACGCTGTCGCTGATTCCGGCGTTGATGGCCGACGCGCTGCGTTTCGAGCAGAAGATGGGCGTGAACTACGGACTGAACCGCGTGCGGTTCCTGAAGCCGGTGCCAGTCGGCGCGCGCGTGCGGGCGCTGTTTGCGGTAAACGAAACCGCCGAGGCCGCGCGGGACGGTGTGCAGGTGACGTGGTCGGTGACGATGCAGGTCGAGCGTCCCGATGCGCCGCTGCCTGTTTGTGCGGCGGAATTCATCACGCTGCATTACTTCTGAAGCGGGGAGCGGCATGCACGGATGCCGCTCCGCTTTTCACATGCGCGTCAGTGCTTCGCGTATTGCGTCGCGCCGAACAGCACCTCGCGCGCCTTGTCGTCCTGCAGCGCCTTGCGCATCGACGCAAGCACTTCGACACCGCGCTGCACGGCCGGTCGTGCAGCGATCGCGTCGTACCAGCGCTTTACGTTCGGCAATTCGTCGAGCACGATGCCCTGGTTCTGCCATGAGCGCGTCCACGGGAACGTCGCAATGTCCGCGATCGTGTACGTGTCGCCCGCGAGATACTTGGATTCGCCGAGACGTTTGTCCATCACGTTGTACAGGCGCTTCGCCTCGTTCGTGTAGCGGTTGACCGCATATTCGATCTTCTCCGGCGCATACAGGCGGAAGTGATGCGCCTGCCCGAGCATCGGGCCGACCCCGCCCATCTGGAACATCAGCCATTCGAGCGTCGCGTAGCGTGCGGCCGGATCGGTCGGCAGGAACTTGCCGGTCTTCTCCGCGAGGTAGATCAGGATCGCGCCGGATTCGAACAGCGAGATCGGCCGGCCGCCGGGGCCGTCCGGATCGACGATCGCGGGAATCTTGTTGTTCGGGCTGATCGTCAGGAATTCCGGCTTGAACTGGTCGCCCGCGCCGATATCGACCGGATGGACACGATAAGCGAGGCCCGTTTCCTCGAGCATGATGTGCACCTTGTGGCCGTTCGGGGTCGCCCAGCTATAGACGTCGATCATCGTGAACTCCTTTGTGGCATGCGCGAAAACGGCGCCGGCAGCGCCGCGACAGGCGGTCATTAGAGCATGGATCGATATGAGCTGCTGGCGACGGAAATGTGCGTGCCGATGCGCGTGCGCAGGCGCGAGTGCGCGTGTTGAGCGACACGGCGCCGAGGGCAATCACACGTCGTCCCGAGTCGTCTGGATGGGGGGGGCGCCGTGCCGCATCGGGTCGATGCGGTGGCGGTGCGTCGATTCAATAGCCGGCGCGGCGGCTCAGCGCTTGTAGCGGGGCGGGCGTTTCTCGAGAAATGCGGTGATGCCTTCGAGCCCGTCCGCATGATGCAGCGACGCGACGAAATGATCGCGCTCGGTGGCGAGATGCGCATCGAGCGGTTGCATCGTCGCGTCGTCGAGCAGCGACTTGATGCGCGTGAGTGCGTTCGGCGAGATGCCGGCGAGCGCATCGGCCCATGCCAGCGCATCGGTCAGTGCCGCGCCGGGCACGGCAAGCCGGTTGACGACGCCGAGCGTGTGCAGGCGTTCGGCTGCGACAGGCTTGCCTTCGAACAGGATCTCGGCCGCGAGCGCACGCGGCAGCGCGCGCGCGATGAACCACGAACCGCCTCCATCGGGCGTCAGGCCGACACGTGCATACGACATCACGAACTTCGCATCGTGCGCGGCGACGATCAGGTCGCACGCGAGCGCGAGCGAGAAGCCCGCGCCGGCGGCTGCGCCTTCTACCGCAGCGATCACCGGCTTCGTCGAAGCGTGGATCGCCGCTACCCATGCAGCGAGCTGATCGATGCTGTCGGCCTGGTAGGACGGATCCTTCGAGCGGTTGTCGAGCAGCCGGTTCAGGTTGCCACCCGCGCAGAAGAAGCGATCGGCGCCGGTGAGCACTACCGCGCGGATCCCGGGGTCGCGTTCGGCGGTGGCGAGCGCTTCGATACCGGCCGCGTACATGTCGGGATGCAGCGCATTGCGTGCGCCGGGATTGGATAGCGTGAGGACGAGCGTCGATTCGCTCTCGGGCGGACGCGAGGCCAGCAGTTCAGCACTCATGCGAGCGTGTCTCCATCGGATGGCGGGGCTGCGGCGGCGGGCGCATCGTGCGTGCTGATGCGGCCGATGCCGTAGCAGATGTATTGTTGTCGTGACGAACGCAAAACTTGCTTTAGACTAGCACGAACGTGCTTTTCAGCGCGATGAATCCCGATGCGGCCGGCATTGATGCGGCCGCGCTTCAGCAAGGAAGGAGACTCCGATGCTACAGCTGTGCGGTATTCCGTTGTCCAACTATTACAACAAGGTGAAGTTCGTCCTGCTCGAGCACGACATTCCGTTCGAAGAGTCGGTATGCGGTTTGCCGATCAGCGATCCGGCGCAGCTCGTCGATTCGCCGCTCGGCAAGATTCCGTTTCTGAAGACCGAAGAAGGCGCGCTGTTCGAGTCGCAGGTGATCATCGAGTACCTGGCCGCGCGCTATCCCGAGAAAGGCATTTTTCCGGCAAGCCCGTTCGCGAGCGCGAAAGTGCGCGAACTGATCGAGACGCTCGAGCTGTATCTCGAATGGATGGCGCGCGAGGTCTACACCGAAGCGTTTTTCGGCGGCAAGGTCAGCGACGGAATGAAGGCGCACGTCGAGAAGCGCCTGCCGCGCGCGATCGATGCGTTCAAGCAGATGACGCAGTTTTCGCCGTACGTGCTCGGCGAGTCGTTCGGCCTCGCGGACATCGCCGCCTGGGTCCATCTGCCGGTCATCGGCATGGCGACGAGGGCCATCTACGGTCGCGATTTCCTGCTCGATGCAGGCATCGACTGGAAGGCGCATGCGAAGACGGTGGGCGAGCGCCCTGCCGCGCAGCGCGTGGCGGCCGAGCGCAAGGCGTATATCGACGCGACGAGCGTCGCGCGCTCGTAAGCGCGATTCCCGCAGGGCGGCGTGCGGCCGCCCGTGCGGGCCTTACAGGCGGGCGAGCCGCTCGAGCGCGGACGCGAGCGTGCTTTCCTGCTTCGCGAAGCAGAATCGGACGACGCCCGATTCGTGCGGCTCGTGATAGAACGCCGACACCGGAATGGCGGCCACGCCAATCTCCGACGTGAGCCACTTCGAGAATTCCGCTTCCGGCAGGTCGCTGATCGCCGAATAATCGACGCACTGGAAGTACGTGCCCGTGCAGGGCAGCAACTTGAAGCGCGTGCGCTCGAGGCCTGCCCGGAAGAAGTCGCGCTTCTTCTGGTAGAAGTCGGCAAGCGTCAGGTACGGCGCCGGGTCGCGCAGATAGTCGGCGAGCCCGATCTGCATCGGCGTGTTCACCGTGAACACGTTGAACTGGTGGACCTTGCGGAATTCCGCGGTCAGCGCGGCAGGCGCTGCGACATAGCCGACCTTCCAGCCCGTCACGTGATAGGTCTTGCCGAAGCTCGACACGATGAAGCTGCGCGCGGCGAGTTCCGGATAGCGCGCGACGCTCTCGTGGCGCGCGCCGTCATAGACCATGTGCTCGTAGACCTCGTCGGACAGGATCAGCACGTTGGTGCCGCGCACGATCTCCTCGAGCTTGCGCATGTCCGCCTCGCGCCACACGGTACCCGTCGGGTTATGCGGCGTGTTGATCAGGATCATGCGCGTTTTCGGCGTGATTGCGGCCGCCAGACGGTCGAACGGGATCGCGTAGTCGGGCGCTTCCAGCGTGACGAACACGGGCTTGCCGCCCGCGAGTTCGATCGACGGCAGGTAGCTGTCGTAGGTGGGCTCGACGACGATCACTTCATCACCCGGATGCACCGTGCACATGATCGCGGTCAGCAATGCCTGCGTCGCGCCGGCCGTGACGGTGATTTCGGTGGCCGGATCGTAACGCCGGCCGTAGACCTGCGCGATCTTGTCTGCGATCGCGTCGCGCAGCGGCGCGACACCGGCCATCGGCGGATACTGGTTGTGCCCGTTGCGCATCGCCGTGGCAACCGCATCGACGATGCGCGGATCGCAGTCGAAATCCGGAAAGCCCTGGCCGAGGTTCACCGCGCCTTTTTCTGCGGCAAGCGCGCTCATGACCGAGAAGATCGTCGTGCCGACGTTCGGCAGGCGCGAGGGGAAAACGGGAGTCGTTGGCATGTCTGAAGGAGCGTTCATCGATACGGTCGAAATCGGGTGGTGGTGCGTGCGTCAGGCCGTCGTGGCGTCGAGCGCGCAGGCCTCGGCAAACGGTGCGGGTTGCGCGATCCGGAAGCCGAAGTCGCGTGCGGTGCGCTTCGCAAGCTTCAGCAGCGCGCGGTCTTTCGATACGAGCCACTCGGCCTGGGCGGCGCGGGCGAGTTCCAGAAACTTCTGGTCGTCGCGGTCCTTGCACTTCGGCAGGGGCGGCGCGTCGGCGTCGACTGCCGGCGGCTCGACGAGGCTCGCGAGGCGAGCGACGGTCGCGAGCGCAGCCGCCTTGTCAACGGCGCGCGCCTGGAACTGCGGATAATCAAGCACATACTCGAGTTCGGTCAGGCAGCGGCCGTCGATCACGGCAGCAAGCGTGCCGCGTTCGAGCGCGGCTCGGATCGGGCGCGTAGCGGGGTCGTCGAATACGAGGATGTCGATCCAGACGTTCGAGTCGAGCACGACGCGATGTGCGGCATGCGGGGCGAGAGAGCGGGTCATTCGTTACAATCGGTGGTTTTCGTCTGACCGCAAGGCACGGCGTGCCAGCGAGCCTCTATGATAATCGTTCTCTCTCCAGCCAAATCCCTCGACTACGATACGCCCGCACACGTCCAGTCTTACACGAAGCCTGCATTCGTCGACGACGCGTCCGAGTTGATCGACGGCCTGCGCAAGCTTTCGCCGCAGGACATCGCGACGCTGATGGATATCTCCGATCCGCTCGCGCGCCTGAATTTCCAGCGCTACGCGGACTGGTCGACGACCTTTACGCCGGCCAACGCGAAGCAGGCCGTGCTCGCGTTCAACGGCGACGTATATGAAGGATTCGACGCCAAATCGCTGTCGTCCACCGATCTCGACTATGCGCAACAGCACGTGCGCGTGCTGTCGGGCCTGTACGGGCTGTTGCGTCCGCTCGACCTGCTGCAGCCGTACCGGCTCGAGATGGGTACGCGCTTCGCGAATGCGCGCGGCAAGGATCTGTACGCGTTCTGGGGCGACCGCATCACGCGGGCGCTGAACGAGCAACTCGAAACGCGCAGCGGCGCGGCGCGTGTGCTGGTCAACTGTGCGTCGACCGAATATTTCAAGTCGGTCAAACCGAAACTGCTGGCCGCGCCCGTCATCACGCCGGTATTCGAGGACTGGAAGGGCGGCCGCTACAAGATCATCAGCTTCCATGCGAAGCGTGCGCGCGGCCTGATGGCACGCTTTATCGTCGAGAACCGCATTACCGACCCGAAGGCGCTGAAGGATTTCGCGACGGAAGGCTATGCGTTCGATGCGGCCGCGTCGAACGATTCGACTTACGTATATCGCCGGCGAGTCGGCGAGTGACCCAGCCGGCCGTTCACGAGACGGCCGGCGCATGCATGAGGCCGGGCAAGCGCTACACCGCCTGTTCCGGTCGCCCAAGGAGAGACAGATGGCCCTTTCGATCACCAGCAAATTCGACGCAGGCGCAATCGACGTCGTGTCCTGCGACAGTCCCGACGCGATTCGGCTGCGCGTGCGCGGCGACACCCGCTCGGAATTTGCGCAATGGTTTTACTACCGTTTGACGGGCGCGCGCGGCGAGCGCTGCGTGATGACGTTCGAGAATGCTGCCGAATGTGCGTATCCGTCGGGCTGGCGCAATTACAGCGCGGTGGCGAGCTATGACCGGGTCGACTGGTTCCGCGTGCCGACGACGTTCGACGGCAAGACGATGACCATCGATCACACGCCGGAATTCGACAGCATCTACTACGCGTATTTCGAACCGTACTCGGAAGAGCGTCACGCGGCGTTTCTCGGCGCGGTCCAGCAGTTGCCGCAGGCGAGCGTCGTCGAACTCGGCCGCACGGTCGAAGGTCGCCCGATGTCGCTGCTGACGCTTGGTACGCCGGAAACCGACGGCATGCCGAAGAAGAAGGTGTGGATCATCGCGCGCCAGCATCCTGGGGAGTCGATGGCCGAATGGTTCGTCGAAGGCCTCGTCAAGCGGTTGGCCGGATGGGGCGACTGGGCCGGCGATCCGGTCGCGCGCAAGCTCTACGATCGCGTGACGTTCCACATCGTCCCGAACATGAACCCGGACGGCAGCGTGCATGGCAACCTGCGCACCAATGCGGCAGGTGCGAACCTGAACCGCGAGTGGATGGCGCCCGATGCCGAGCGCAGCCCCGAGGTGCTGGCCGTACGCGATGCGATCCATGCGATCGGCTGCGACATGTTCTTCGACATTCACGGCGACGAGGATCTGCCGTACGTGTTCGTTGCCGGGTCCGAGATGCTGCCGAGCTTCACCGAGCAGCAGGGCAAGGAGCAGACCGCGTTCATCGACGCGTTCAAGGTCGCCAGCCCTGACTTCCAGACGGAGCATGGCTATGCCGCGAGCAAGTACAAGGAGGACGCGCTCAAGCTCGCGTCGAAGTACATCGGCCACCAGTTCGGCTGTCTGTCGCTGACGCTCGAGATGCCGTTCAAGGACAACGCGAACCTGCCCGACGAACGAGTCGGCTGGAACGGCGAGCGCAGCGCGGCGCTTGGCGCAGCGATGCTGGCGGCGATCCTGGTGCACGTCGACACGTTCGCGTAAGCGTAGCGTCGCTACATGAAAAAAGCCGGGGCATCTCAGGATGCCCCGGCTTTTTCGCTTCTGTCGGTGTCGCTTCGCCGTATCAGGACTTCTTCGCGGCTTTCTTCACGACCTTCTTCTGGCCGCTCGATTTTTTCGTTGCGACGGCCTTCTTGCTGCCGGTGCGGCCCGATGCCTTTGCCTTGCCCTTGCCTCGGTGCGACTTGCCCTTGAATTTCTTCGTCGAGGACGAGGAGCGCTCGACGCGCGGCTTTAGCGGCGGAACCGGGTCGTTCCAGCTGAACGCGAGCATTTGCTGACCGACATAGCCGCATCGGAACTTCAGCGGCGTCGGGTCGCTGCCGTCGCTATGGATGCCGAGGCCGTCGACCGTGACGATATTGTCGACCTTCACGCGCTGCTTGCCTTGGTCGAACGAGTCGTTCCATGGCGTGAGCGTCGCGTTGCCGCTGTCGAATGCGTTCGGCGCGAAGTCGACGCGGTCGAAGGCCGACGACGTGCTGGCGATGAAGCTGCCGTGCGCTGCACAATCGGCGGCGAGCGGATCGGCATGCATTTCGTTGACGAATTTGTTGATCAGTTCGGAGCGCTGGTCGAGCAGATCGGCGAATGCCGGTGTCGGAAGCGCAAGCGACAAGCCCGCAATACAGGCTGCCAGCTTGCCGAGCGCCCGGAAAATCCGGAGCGACGCAGGAGAGCTGTCCATCTGGTTATTGGTGAGGAGCGAATGAGACATCGGGCACGTATAGATGCCCGATGAAGAACCGGAGTTCAATCTTAGCGTAAAAAAGTTGTGCGGCAGTAGATGTCGCATTCTGCCGCACTGCGCGAGGGGCTGCCGGCACGGGATGACGGTGCCGCCGCCAGAGGGCAATTCAGGCGCGCGGGCCGCCGAGACGATAGCGCCGGACGTCGAAGGTCGTGACCCAGGCGGGGCGATAGACGGCGATGAGTGCCGTCGCCATGCCGGTGAACCACGCTTCGCCGAGTGCGAGCAGCGCGGTGTTCAGCAGATAGCCGGCGGGAATCACGACGGGCACGCCATCCGCGAGCGCGAGCTGGACCCCGGCCGCAGCAGCGGCGACCGCGATGATCGCGATGGCCGGTGACAGGAACCCCTGACCGGTAATGAACGACGCGAGATTGTGTGGCAACCATGCGAGTGCGGCGCGCTGCAGCAATGCCGACACGGCGACCGGCAGCGCGCCGTAGATCAGATAGGTCAGGCCAATGCCCTGCCAGGGCGCGTCGAAGATGATCGCGGCGACCGCCGTGACGGCGCCCATCGCGATCAGTGCGAGTGTCCAGTCGAACAATGTGACGAGCAGCGTCGCGCCGAGCAGATGCATGACGATGCCATCTTCGAGCCACGCATTCGAGGCCCAGAGGACCGCAATGGCGGTGACGAGCGCGAGCCACACGTGCTGGAGCGTGGCGTCCTGCAGGCGTACGAATGGACGATTCCAGATCGCGAGCGCGAGCAGGGCCACGGCGGCGATCCAGCCACCGATGCCAACCCAGAGCGGAAGCGGTGTGAAAAGAAAACCCATGCGTCCATATTACTCGTTGAGCATCAAAGGTGGGAATCCGCACACGCCGACCGTCGCAATATCGAGACTGTTTGCCTAGCGTTCCCGCCGGAACCGCGCCGGTGGCTCGGCGGCGATCGGCAGGTCCTGTGCGCTGTCGATCGAGGCAGGCAACGGGTACGGGCGGTCATTCCGTTGCGTACGCAGCGGCACCGGGCCGTGTTCGCCGATGGGCGGCTTGCGCGCGCGACTGCGGTTCGCCAGCAGTACCTCGAGGTGGGGCGACAGCCAGCCGTTGTAGATCGCCACCGCGGCGGCGCGGTTGGCGGCACCAAGCTGCTGGAAGATGCTGGCGAGATGGATCTTGACGGTGCCTTCGCTGATGCCGAGTGTGCGGGCGATCATCTTGTTGGTGCTGCCCATGTGGACGAAGCGCATGATCTGCGCTTGCCGCGGCGACAAGAGGCCGCTGGGCGGCCGGCGGGGAAGTGACCCGGCGAGTGTCTGGAAATGGGCATCGTAGCGCGCCGCAGCAGTAGAGGGCAGCAGGCGGAGCGCGATCGGCGGGATGTAGTGCCCGCCCAGCAGCACGATCTCGAGCGCACGCACGATCAGGTGTGGACGCGTGGAATGCGGGATCACGCCGGCAACACCGTAGTTGAAGAAGCGCTGGATGGCTTCGGGTGACGTTTCGTCGACCAGGACGGCGACGGGTGTCGGCGAGCAAGCGTTGCAGATCGCCTGAAGCTCGCTGAGCCGGCCGACGTCGAGCCAGTCGATCGCGACGAGGTCGAAACGCTGGTTACGCAGCAGCCTGCGCGCCTGGAAACTGTCGGGCGCATCGTTGATGCCGGCGTGGCGGTCGATCTGTCGCAACAGGGCCTTCAGTCCGTCACGCCGCTCGGCGTCTGAATTGAGCATCAGGAACCGCATATTCAACCTCCATAATGTGAGCCATTGATCTGCCGTCTGGCATGCCTTGGGTCTGATGATGACAAAGACCTTACACGATGTCTGCTTGGCTGAAAGGCTTAGGAAAAGTATGAAATTTCGGGCGGCGGGAGGGCAGACAAGTAAAAAGCCGCTCCGGCGGGAACCGTGAGCGGCTTCAGGTGGGCAGGCCATCAGGGCCTGCTGTGCTGCGGGTCAGTGGAAATGCGGCTGGGCGGGTGACGCGTCTTCCGGCATTTCTGCGTGGACGATTTCGCCGAGCGGATCCGCGTAAAGCGGCACGCCGCAGTCATCGCAGTATTCGGGTTCGAAGCGGCCCGCGTGCCGCCGGACGTCGGTTACGCCGCATTCCTTCAGCAGGCTCACG
>NZ_JAAGPE010000048.1:0-237 GCF_017104605.1 Burkholderia sp. Ac-20384
CAAAAAAAAACAAAAACGTTATGAAGTTCCACGCTCTGCCACCCCTACCACCCACTTCTCCTCCACTCCCCACTACTCCAGTCTACACCCTCCGCTCTCTCCTTTCTCTATCGCATCACTACTCGTAGCTCTACGCCCTCTTCGTTGCCCTCCTGCCCCATTTCCCGTCGCGCCTCTCGTGCCTCGGCCATTACATCTCTCCCCTATCCCACATCGCTCTAGACCACTACTCCCCGC
>NZ_JAAGPE010000003.1:0-96616 GCF_017104605.1 Burkholderia sp. Ac-20384
GACGGGGCCCGGCACGTCGACGCAATCCGCCGCCGTGACCGGGTTGCAGCAGAGCGAGCAGGCGCTGGCCGAAAAGCGCAACGGCCGAACGTCTGCCCAGGCCGGCGGCGGAAGCGGTAGCGCTGTCGCATGGTCGCGTCCGCATGTCGTCGCGCATGGCGCGGACGGTCTCGCCGCCGTGACGCCCGGCAGCCAGGTCTGGGTGTCGGGGACGGAGACCGTGCTGAGCGCCGGCCAGGATCTGCAATGGACGGCCAAGGGCAAGACAACCCTGGCGGCGACGCACGGCGTCGCGTTCTATACACAGGGCAACGCCGCGGGCGAGCGGCCCGTCGCGGGGCAAGGCATCGCGTTGCACGCGGCCTCCGGCGCGGTAAGCCTGCAGGCGCAGAATGCGGGCACGCTCGGCGCGGCCGCGCAGCAGGCGGTCGTGCTGTCGAGCAGCCAGGGCGCGGCGAATCTGCAGGCACCGAAGCGTCTGCTGCTGAATGCCGCGAAAGCGTACCTGAAGATGGAGGGCGGCAATATCGAGGTCGGCGCGCCGGGGCGGGTGGAATTCAAGTCGGCGCAGCGCGAATTGACCGGGCCGCGAGGCGCGGGCGGGCAAGCCTCGCTGGGCAGCAGCAGCGCGACGGATTGCCAGTTGCGCCTGTC
This sequence comes from Burkholderia sp. Ac-20384, assembly GCF_017104605.1. NCBI lineage: Bacteria > Pseudomonadati > Pseudomonadota > Betaproteobacteria > Burkholderiales > Burkholderiaceae > Burkholderia > Burkholderia sp. Ac-20384. The sequence goes on from NZ_JAAGPE010000003.1 coordinate 655, forward strand.
GGGCGCGGCCGCGAGCCACGACAGCGTCGTCATGCTGCCGGCGGGCTAACGATGGAACGCATCGACTTCGACGGTCACGCGCTCGATGCGCGCCACTTCCTGCTGCTCGACCCGTTGCAGGGCGACGTGGACGCGATGCTGTCGTGGCAAGACTTCCCGTTGCGTGCGCTGGCGCCGCCCGGATTCGACGCGCAGTCGCGGCAGTTGCCGTCCCTGCTGGCCTGGCAGGATTTGAGCGACGTGCAACGCACGCAGGCGTTGCGCTTGCTGACCGATCGCGACGAGGCGATCGCCGCATCGCTGTGCGTCGGGCTGCTGCAGTCCGACGCGGTGTCCGCATACGTGCGCGCGCATTTGCGGCAATTGCTCGTGCCGCATTTTCCCGATGGCGCGCGTGGCGTATTCCGCTTCTACGACCCGGTCGTATTCCTGCATCTGGGCTGGATGCTCGACGCGGGCCAGCGGTCCGTGCTGTTCGGACCGGTGTCGGTGTGGACGTTCCCGTCGGGTGGCGCGTGGTTTGCGCAATCGACGCCGTTGCAGGGATCGCATCACGTGCGCTTCGCGCCAGGCGAGCCGGTGTGGCGTCGCATCGGGCGTATCGGTGCGGTGCACGCCGCACTTGAAACCGAGCCCGCGTGGCGTGCCGAGCCGCTGCTGTACGGGCCGCAGGTCGAAGCGTGGCTCGTCAGGGCCGAAGCGCATGGCCTGAGCGAGCGCGACGACGTCGTGGCGTTTGCACGGCACGGAATGTTGAAGCATCCGGGGTTCGATACGCACCCCGAAGTCATGGCGACGTTGCAGCAGTGCGCGGGGCACCCCACCCGTTACCGGCGTCTCACGTCGCTCTGGAGCGATGACGACTGGCGGGCCATCGTTCGGGATCTGGAGCGAGCGGCCGATGCGAGACGTGTTGCACCGGCGAATACCGATCACTCGACGCAAGGAGCGAGTTGATGACGACACCCTGCCCCTTCTGTGAAAAGAAAGGATTGCCGATCCTGCCGATCCGCTATGGCATCGCGCCGACGAAGACGTTCGGGACCTACAAGGTCCCGCACCCGCCACCCGACGCGACAGCGCTGCTGGGGCCGGCCGAGGTGCCGCTGGACGTCAACGAAACCGTCTATACGGGTCGCACGTTGCGCCCCGGCTACCTGTACCTGTTCTACGAGACGCACCAGCACTGGGAAGCGTATGCCGTCGATGAATCGGGAATCCTGTCGAGCGTGCCGCTCGTCGACGACAAACCGCCCGGTGGCGATCGTTTCCACGAGGACTGCAAGCGCGACGCGAACAAGCTGGCCAATGCGTCGGTGATCACGATCCAGGATCCCGCCAGCGCGGGCAAGGTGTGGTTCGGGTTTTCCGACGCGTGGTGGACCAAGGCGATTCGCGACAACAATGCGGGATTGTCCGCGAAAGAGCGGAAGAAGTTCATGCGTCTCGTCGATATCGGCGCCTGGTACAACCACGGCACGTCGGGGGCGCCGCAACCCGAGCACGCGTTCCAGATCTATCAGGTCGACATGATCGTCGCCGAATATGCGATGACGCTCCTGGACGAGGTGAGCGCGCTGCGCTGGAGTCCGTTCCTGTGCCGCGACATCCTGTCCGCCACGACGCTCAAGAAGGTATGTGACGGGTTGGCGCCCGCGAAGGGTCTGGTGCTGGCGCTCCAGGATCCGGCCGGCATCGCGCAGGAAATTCCGGCGTACATGAATGCGCGATGGGAGGGATTCTCGGATCAGTGGAAACGGCCGACCGACCTGGATACGAACCTGACGAACCTGCAGGCCGCGGTCGAACGTCAGGCCGAGATGAATCTGTACAACAGCCGGGTCCGGAAATCGCAGGACGATTACAACCAGCTGGTGAATAGCGGCGGGACGGCTTTCCTGCTGGAAAGCTATCGCAAGCAGATGCAGCCGCTGCTCGACGAGGCCAAGAAGGTGAAGTTCACGGCGGCCGATCTCGAGCACGCGCGCAAGGAGGAGTGGGGCAAGTACGACAAGCTGATCAATCCCAACCTGCGCAAGACGTATCGGGAGCAGTATGAAAAGGCGTCCGACGACTACGACAACCGGATCATGCTGCCGCTCGCAAAAGCCCACGTGGCCTGGATGCGAAGCGCCGGCATGACGACGGTGTTCGATTACCACTTCGACGCGAAGGACATCAACACCGGGGTTGGCTTTACCGCGTTGTTTGCTGCGTGCGTGATGGGGACGGGGGGCTATGCGCCGTGCGTGAAGCTCTACGATGAATGGTTGCAAGGCGGCATGGCCGCTCACAACCTGATATGGCGATCGCTGTTCTTCAACCATCCCGAGCTGAAGGCCCATGCTTCAGAGGTCAGTGCGGGCGCGCAAAAGGACGACGGCAAGACGGCCGATACGGCGAACCATCTGCCGAACCCCGGCAAATGGGCGAAGCTGTTTTCGCTGTACAAGACCGTGATCAGCAAGCTCAAGATGGCCGGGGAAAATGCGTACAAGACGATCGACAGCAAGAATACGCTGCCGGAACTGATCGTGGAACTCGGGCCGCGGATGGTGGCCGCGATCAAGGAACGCAACCCGGCGTCCGAAGACCTGAAGACGGTACTGGGGATGCACGCAGGCATGCCGGTGCAGCGGTTGCAGGTGGTGGGCACGCGGCGCGACGTGTTCACCGAGATGCACCAGGCGCTGGAAACCCTGCAGCCTGCCGCGAGCGGTCCGGACAAGGCCGATCGGGCGATGATCGTGCAGGCGCGGATGGCCATCCTGGAAGAGGAGGCGAAGAAGGCCGGCTACAGCCTCGACGAGGAAGTCCGGTCGTGGAACCTGCTGCTGGACGCCAGCGAGGCCGACAAGGACGCGTTGTATCGGCTGCCTTCCGAAGCGCAGGGCAAACTCGCGGCCGACCGATTGCTGTCGCTCGGGAAGGCGCCGGGCGCGGAGGTGGTCACGAAGGTCTCGGTCAGCAGCTATATGGGCACGGTGCTGCGCTATGCGCGATCGCCAGGCATGCTCGCGTCGGTGTCGATGGTGTTTTCGACGCTGGGGTGGGCGAATGCAGAGGACGCGATGGGCAAGGCGATGAAGAGCGAACAGGGGCGCGTGGCGTGGGCGTTCAGGACTGCGACGGTTGGTTTGGTGGGGGGCACGCTGGACCTGGTCAGCACCGGCATCAAGTCGGCCGGTGTGCGGCGATTGCCGTTGCTGGGGCCGGTGGCCAAGAGCCTGGGTGGTGGGTTTCTGCGCTTTGTAAAAGTGGGTGGTGCGGGCGCGGGCGTTGTGGCAATGTGGATTGCAACCGGCATGGATGCCGTGAATCTTGCCGAAGCATGGAAACGACGCGAAGGCGGGATGGTCGTGCTGTATTTCACCCGAATGTCCGGGGAGGCCTATTTGACTTTCGGCTTGACTCGCGCATTGTTTGTCGCGATTGCGAGCGGAGCCGAGGTGGAAGCGTTGGGGCCACCGGCGTGGATCGTTACGGCCGTGATCCTGATCCTGACGGTCACGATAGATATTTTCAAGGATCCGCCGACGTTGACCTGGACGCGCAACTGTCTCTGGGGGCCTGAAAACAGCTTCGACGATGGTCCAGAGGAACAGAAGAACTACGAAAACGCAATTGCAGGGTAAGAAATATGAGTAATGACTCGTCGTTGAAGGCCTACTGGAGCCAACTGTTCAGCAAGCGTTACTGGCTCGAAGCCGAGTTCGGCATGCCGCCGAAGGATCCTTGGGCGCCGACGAGCGAAATGCTCGCGTACGAACTTGGCAAGACGAAGCCGGCACGGATCACCGGGCAGCCGACGTCGCTGGATATGGCCGTGTCGTACAACGCCTCCTATCTGGAAGTCGCCGATAGTCGATACATGCGACGTGGCTTCGGCGGGATGGTGTTCACGCTGCTGCTGATGCCGCTTCTGTTTGTCGACACGCTGGTATTGATCTCGGTCTTTACCAATCGATTCGACTCGATTGCGCTTTCGCTGGTGCTTCTGGCGTTGCTTGTGATATTGGGCGTCCCTTTGCTTTTCATGATCGGCTATCAATGGAAGCAGGACATGTTGAGCTATACCTACAAGCCGATCCGGCTGGTGCGCGCCACACGCAAGGTCCATGTGTTCCAGCACAACGGCCCCGACGGGGTGTGGTCGCTCGATTGGGACAAGCTGGTGTTCTGCCTGAAGAAGGGCGGATTGAACTGGGGCGTGCTCGGCTATTTACCGGACGCGGACAGGCAAGTGACGCATGCGTTTTACCTGGGCGCCGTCATGCCGGTTCACCCGAAGGGTATCGGGCCGGACGAACCACTGCTTGCTCACTGGGAATACTTCCGTCGTTACATGGAGGAAGGCCCGGCGAGCGTGCCTGCTCCGGATCTGCTTCTGCCCATCGAGAACCGGCGTGAACCGTTTCTGTATGGTGTGTATCGCCTATGGCAGATGTTCGGCCCGTTCGCAGTGTTGTTCGCGCCGGTTACGACACTGGCGGGTTTGTTCCGTTGGCTCGGCTTGCGAATGAGTCGCCTGCCGCGCTGGCCAGCGGAGGTGGCCGCGCAATGTCAGGTGTCACCGGACGATGCCACCGTGCAACCCAGGAAGAAGGCGACGGACAACAGCGTGGGCGTCGCCTTGGGTGTCGTGGTGATGCTGGCGCTGGATGTCGTGTTGTTCTGGTTGCTGTTCACGCGCGTGTTCGAAATCGATCGTCTTTTTACCTGAAGGTCCTGAACCCCGAGAGGCGTCGTTGATCGAGCGGATAAAAACGCGGGCACCGAGATGAGCGACGACGCGTCGGCAAAGGCCTATTGGGGACAACTGTTCAGCGAGCGCTATTGGCGCGAGGTGGTGATTGGATTGCCTCCGAAGGAGCCTTGGACGCCGACGGGGGAGATGCTTGCTTACGTCCTCAGTAAAGCAAAGCCAGCGAAAGTAGATTGCCAACCGGCTTCGCTGGACATGGTAGTCGTACGCAACGAAACCTACATGGAAGTAGCCGACAGCCAGTATGCGCGGCGTGGATTCGGTGGAATGGTGTTTTCATTGTTTGAATTGCCAATTATTGCCTTCTTGGCTATTCCTTTTTATGGTTTTGCAAATTACGGAGTGACACTCCCTCTGGTTTTCGCTTCCTTGCTGATTTTTCTATTGTTCATCCCTTTGTTTGTTTGGGTGGGATACCAGTGGAAGCAGGACATGTTGGGCTATACCTGCAAACCGATTCGGCTGGTGCGCTCGACACGCACGGTTCACGTGTTCCAGCACAGCGGCCCCGACGGCACCTGGTCGCTCGATTGGGACAAGATGGTGTTCTGCTTGAAGAAGAGCGGGCTGAACTGGGGGGCGCTAGGTTATTTGCCTGACGAGAACGGTCAGGTGACGAAGGCCTTCTATCTCGGCAACGTCATGCCGGTCCACCCGGGCGGTATGCGGGCGGATGAGCCGTTGCTTGCACACTGGGAATACTTTCGTCGCTACATGGAAGAAGGTCCGGCGGGCATGCCTGTTCCGGAATTTCTGCTGCCTATCGAGAATCGTCGCGAGCCGTTCCTTTATGGCGTGCAGCGACTGTGGCAGATGTTCGGCCCGTTCGCGATATTGTTTGCTCCGCTCACGACGCTGGCGGGCCTCTTTCGCTGGTTGGCCATGCGAATGAGCAGCTTGCCGCGCTGGCCGGCAGAGGTGGAGGAGCAAAGTCAGGTGTCCCCGGATGATGCAACCGTGCAACCCAGGAAGAAAGCGACGGACAACAGCGTGGGCGTCGCGATGGGTGTCGTGGTGATGCTGGCGCTGGATGTCGTGTTGTTCTGGTTGTTGTTCACGCGCGTGTTCGAAATCGATCGTCTTTTTACCTGAAGGTCCTGGATTCCGAGAGGCGTCGTTGATCAAGCGGATAACAACGCGGGTACCGAGATGAGCGACGACACGTCGGCAAAGACCTATTGGAGCCAACTGTTCAGCAAGCGTTATTGGCGTGAGGTGCAGTTTGGATTGCCGCCGAAAGATCCGTGGGAACCCACAGCCGAGATGCTCGCGTACCGGCTTGACAGGAGCAAGCCGGCACGTATTGAAGGTGCGCCAACTGACCAGGGTATGGCTGTTGCGTGCAACGCAACCTACCTGGAAGTAGCGGACGGTCGCTATATGCGACGCGGTTTCGGCGGGATGATGTTTTCATTGCTTTTGGTCCCGTTCCTGTTCGCGTTGGGTATCGTCCTTTGGGTCATTTTTTTTGATCCGGACGGGTCGATATGGTGGTCGTTGCTTTATTCGGCACTGTTTCTGCTGATAGGTATGCCGCTGCTTTTCATGATTGGCTACCAATGGAAGCTGGAGATGCTGGACTACACCTACAAGCCGATCCGGCTGGTGCGGTCCACACGCAAGGTCCACGTGTTCCAGCACAACGGTCCCGACGGGGTGTGGTCACTCGACTGGGACAAACTGGTGTTTTGCCTGAAGAAGGGCGGATTGAACTGGGGCGTGCTCGGCTATTTGCCGGACGCGAACCGACAAGTGACGCATGCGTTTTACCTGGGCGCCGTGATGCCGGTTCATCCGAAGGGTATCGGGCTGGACGAGCCGTTGCTTGCACACTGGGAATACTTCCGTCGTTACATGGAGGAAGGCCCGGCGAGCGTGCCGGCACCGGATGTGCTTCTGCCCATCGAAAACCGACGTGAACCGTTTCTTTATGGGGTGTACCGCCTATGGCAGATGTTCGGCCCGTTCGCGGTGCTGTTCGCACCGCTCACGACGCTAGCGGGCGTGTTTCGCTGGATCGGGATGCGAATGAGTCGCCTGCCGCGCTGGCCGGCGGAGGTGGCCGCGCAATGTCAGGTGTCTCCGGATGATGCAACCGTGCAACCCAGGAAGAAAGCGACCGACAACAGCGTGGGCGTCGCCTTGGGTGTCGTGGTGATGCTGTCGCTGGACGTCGTGTTGTTCTGGTTGCTGTTCACGCGCGTGTTCGAAATCGATCGTCTTTTTACCTGAAGGTCCTGAACCCCGAGAGGCGTCGTTGATCAAGCGGATAACAACCCAGGCACTGACATGAGCGACGACGCATCTGCGAAGGCCTACTGGAGCCAACTGTTCAGCAAGCGCTATTGGCGAGAAGTAGTGATCGGATTGCCTCCAAAGGATCCGTGGGAACCGACGGTCGACATGCTTGCGTACCCACTCGATAAAACGCGGCCAACGCCTATCAAAGGTGAGTCGGTATCGCTGGAGATGGTGGTGGCTCGCAATGAAATCTTTATGGAAGTAGCCGACGGAAACTATATGCGGCGCGGCTTTGGCGGGATGGCTTATACGCTGATGGCGTTGCCGATCCTGGTTATTTCATATGCTGCATTGATTGATGTAATTCTCAACTTCAAGACTATCGATAATTTGGTGGCGGCAGTATCGGCTGCAATTTTTGCGGGCGCGATCGGGACACCTTTGGTTATCCTGATGGGTTATCACTGGAAGCAGGACATGCTGGGCTACACCTACAAGCCGATCCGGCTGGTGCGGTCCACGCGCAAGGTCCATGTGTTCCAGCACAACGGCCCCAATGGGGTGTGGTCACTCGACTGGGACAAACTGGTGTTTTGCCTGAAGAAGGGCGGATTGAACTGGGGCGTGCTCGGCTATTTGCCGGACGCAAACGGGCAAGTGACGCATGCGTTCTACCTGGGCGCCGTCATGCCGGTTCATCCGAAGGGTATCGGGCCGGACGAACCATTGCTTGCACACTGGGAATACTTCCGGCGTTACATGGAGGAAGGCCCGGCGAGCGTGCCGGCACCGGATGTGCTTCTGCCCATCGAGAACCGCCGTGAACCGTTTCTGTATGGCGTGTATCGCCTATGGCAGATGTTCGGCCCGTTTGCGGTGTTGTTCGCGCCGGTCACGACGCTGGCGGGCCCGTTTCGCTGGTTGGCCATGCGAATGAGCAGCCTGCCGCGCTGGCCGGCGGAGGTGGCCGCGCAATGTCGGGTGTCACCGGGTGATGCAACCGTGCAGCCCAGGAAGAAAGCGACGGACAACAGCGTGGGCGTCGCCTTGGGTGTCGTGGTGATGCTGGCGTTGGACGTCGTGTTGTTCTGGTTGCTGTTCACGCGTGTGTTCGAAATCGATCGTCTTTTTACCTGAAGGTCCTGAACCCCGAGAGGCGTCGTTGATCGAGCGGATAGAAACGCGGATACCGAGATGAGCGACGACGCGTCGGCAAAAGCCTATTGGCGCGAAGTAGTAATCGGCTTGCCTCCAAAGGATCCGTGGACGCCGACGGTCGACATGCTTGCATACCGACTCGATAAAACGCAGCCGACCTGGCAGGGGAGTCGACATCAGTTGCCCGTTCTTGTATAGATTGGAGGATCCCCGTTCCCCTTTCATAGATAGCTACCGTGCCGCACCCGACCATCCTCCTCATCGGCGCAGCCGGCCTCCTCGGCCGCGCGGTTGCCGCATCCCTGGCCCGCGAATCGTCGCTGAATCTCGTCGCAACGATCCGGAGCCCGCAAGGCGCAGGCGCAAAACGCCTCGCACTGCCCCCGGAAAACCTCGCTGAACTCGACGTCCTCGACGAGCCGGCCCTCGAACACCTCTTCGCCACCCGCCAACCGGCTGCCGTGATCATCTGCGCGGCCGAACGCCGCCCGGACGTCTGCGAACGCGACCCTGCCGGTGCCCGTGCGATCAACGTCACCGCGCCGGCCCGCATCGGCGCGCTCGCCGCGCGCTACGGCGCCTGGACGCTCGGCATCTCCACCGACTACGTCTTCGACGGCAAGGCGGCTCCGTACCGCGAGGACGCGGTCCCGAATCCGCTGAACATCTACGGCCGCACGAAGCTGGAAGGCGAGGCGGCACTGCTCGCCGCGTCGCCGCTGTCGTGCGTGCTGCGCCTGCCGCTGCTCTTCGGCCCGATCGTCGACTGGAGCGAATCGGCCGTCACGAGCCTCGTGCCGGCGATCGTCGCCTCCGCCCGACCGGGCGCCGACGCGGTCGGCATGGACGCATGGGCGATCCGTTACCCGACCTATACGCCGGACGTCGCGGACGTCATCCGCGACCTGACGCTGCGCCATCTCGCGGGGGCGTCGATCACGGGCCTCCGTCACTGGTCGGGCGAGGAGCCGATGACGAAGTACGACATCGCGCAGCGGATCGCGGCCGCGCTCGGCATCGACGCCGCGCTCAAGCGGATCGACCAGCCGACCGACGCGACGCCGCGCCCCTACGACTGCCACCTTGACGCATCGCACGTGCGCGCGGCCGGGATCGATCACGCGACGCCGTTCGATACCGCGCTGCGCGCCGTGCTGCGCGACGCGCCGCAGGTGCTGTAGGATCGGGCGCCACGCGCGGCCCGCGCCGCTCGCGTCACGCATGCCGTTCGCGAGCGAGCCCGCCCCGCACCTCATCGCCCACCCAGGAGCCCAGCCATGCAACTGAAATGGCTCGAAGACTTCGTCGAACTCGCGCGCACGCGCAGCTTCACGCGCGCCGCGGAGAACCGCTTCGTCACGCATCCGGCGTTCGGCCGCCGCATCCGGTCGCTCGAGGAATGGGTCGGCACGCGCCTGATCGCACGCACGAAGCCGCTCGAACTGACGGCGGCCGGCACCGTGTTCCTCGATGCGGCGTCGAACGCGCTCGACATCCTGCACGGCGCCCGCACGCAACTTCAGGAAGCGGCGCCGGTGCTGGAGAACAATCTCCGGATCGCGACCGGCCGCACGCTCTCGGCCACCTTCTTCCCCGACTGGTACGACGAAACGGTTGCGCGCGCAGGCTTCTTCACGGCGACCATATCGACCGGCAGCGCCGAGGAAGCAATCCTGCAGCTCACGGCCGGCGATGCCGACATGCTGATCGTCTATTCGAGCCCGCATACGCGGCTGCTGATCGATCGCGATCGCTTCGACTGGCTGACCGTCGCGCGCGAGGTGCTGGTGCCGGTCAGCGCATTCGACGCGCGCGGCAGCGTGCGCTACCGGCTGCCGGCCGGGCAGGCGCCGGTGCCGTGGCTCGCGTTCGCACGCACGCTGACGCTGCGCGCGGTGCTGGCGCGCCATCTGGCCGAAATGCCGAACCGCCCGACGTTGCGTCCCGTGTACCAGGCCGATTCGTATGAAGCGATCCTGGCGATGGCGCGTCGCGGGCTCGGCCTCGCGTGGCTGCCGCAGCGGCTCGTCGCCGACGACGTGCGGCGCGGCGAGCTTGCGATCGTCGGCGGCGCCGACTGGCAGATCGGCTTCGACATCGCGCTGTACCGGCGCCGGAACGATCCGCACCCGGTACTGGACGCGATCTGGCGCACCGCGCCGTCACGCGAAGACGGCGAGGCATAGCCTCCGCAGGCAGCGGCGGCGGCGCCGCGCGCCGATCGGCACGATTGCGTGCCGAAACGGCACGAACGCCCGCCCCGCGTTGCCTACACTCCGCGCTTGACTGGCCCGAACGGCCGCCGGCCACGCCGCGCGCCGTCTTTCAAAATCCTGACGGCCAGCATTACCGGAGGAGCACAAGGGATGACCCGCAACACGCACGCCGCGACGCCGGCCCCGCACAACCCGTGGCGCGAGATCTGCGCCGCGAGCATCGGCAACGCGCTGGAGTTCTACGATCTGCTGATCTACGGCTATTTCGCGATCGTGATCGGCCAGCTGTTTTTTCCCACGCACGACGCGGCGACCTCGCTGCTGCTGTCGGTGGGCACATTCGGCATTTCGTTCGTCACGCGCCCGCTCGGCTCGATCGTGCTCGGCAGTTATGCGGACCGCGCGGGTCGCAAGGCATCGCTGACGATGTCGATCGGGCTGATGATGCTCGGCACCGCGATGATCGCGTTCGCGCCGACGTATGCGCAGATCGGCATCGCGTCGCCGCTGCTGATCATCGTCGCGCGGATGCTGCAGGGCTTCTCGACCGGCGGCGAATTCGGCGCGGCGACCGCGTTCATGGTCGAGCAGGCCGATGCGAAGCGGCGCGGCTTCTTCGCGAGCTGGCAGATGTCGACGCAGGGGCTCGCGACGGTGCTCGCGGCCGGCGTGTCCGCGCTACTGAGCCTGCTGCTGACGACCGACCAGCTGCATGCATGGGGCTGGCGCGTCGCGTTCTCGGTCGGGCTGCTGATCGGTCCGGTCGGACTCTACATCCGCCGCAACATCGACGAACCGGCCGATTTCCGCCGGCTCGGCGAGAAGGGGCGCGCGAAGTCGCCGCTGCGCGACGTGTTCGCTCGCGATCGCGCGAACCTGCTGCTCGGCGCAGGCGTCGTCGCGACGGCCACGGCGTTCAACTACGTGCACAAGCTGTACATGCCGACGTACGCGGTCAAGCAGCTGCATATCCCGGCCACGTCGTCGTATCTCGGCGCGGTCGTCACGGGCGCGATGCTGATGGTCGCCGCGCCGGTCGTCGGCCACCTGTCGGATCGTTTCGGCCGCATCCGCGTGATGCTGATCGCGCTGATCCTGGTCGGCGTCACGACGTGGCCGCTGTTCGTGATGTTGAACCGCTATCCGACGGTCGAGACGCTGCTCGCGGTGCAGGCGCTGGTCGGCCTGCTGATCGCGGTGAGTCTTGCGCCGCTGCCGGCGCTGCTCGCCGACATCTTCCCGACGAGCACGCGCGGCACGGGCCTCGCGCTGTCGTACAACTTCTCGGTGACGCTGTTCGGCGGCTTCGCGCCGCTGATCGTGACCTGGCTGATCGACGCGACGCACAACAAGCTGGCGCCGAGTTTCTACGTGATGGCCACAGCCGTGCTCGGGATCACGTCGGTGATCTCGCTCGGCCGCCGGATGCGCGGCGCGGCGGCCGCGACCGCGCCGTCGACCCGCGCGACCGAGGCGTGACGCGCCGGCCCCTGGCCTGAATCCGGCGCAACCGGCCCACGCCGGCTGCGCCTTCCCCGAACCCTGTTGAGCCTTTCCGACATGACCACGCTTGAAGCCATCCGCGCCGCGTTGCCGGCCTATCCGATCGAAGTGGCCTTCCCCGACATCTCGCGCTGGCGCGCGGGCAATACGGGCATCGACTATCTGCACACGTTCGACAGCGGCCGGCCCGGCAAGCACGTGATGATCCTCGCGTTGACGCACGGCAACGAAGTCAGCGGTGCGATCGCGGTGGACACGTTGCTGGCCGCGGGTTTGCGCCCGGTTGCGGGCCGCCTGTCGCTCGGCTTCGGCAACGTCGGCGCGTACGAGCACTTCAGCGCGGAGAACGCCGATGCGACGCGCTACCTCGACGAGGACATGAATCGCGTGTGGACGCCGGCCGCGCTCGACGGCGCGCGCGACAGCCGCGAGCTTGCGCGTGCGCGCGCGATGCGTCCGCTGCTCGATACGGTCGACCTGCTGCTCGACATTCATTCGATGCACGAAGCGTCCGCGCCGCTGATGATGACCGGGCCGCTCGAGAAGGCGATCGCGCTGGCGGCCGCAATCGGCACGCCGGAGCACGTGATCATCGATCGCGGCCATGCGAACGGCACGCGGCTGCGCGATTACGGCGGCTTCGGCGATCCGGCGAGCGCGAAGAATGCGCTGCTGATCGAGACGGGCCAGCACTTCGCCGCGAGCGCACGCGATGTCGCGCTCGACAGCGCGGCGCGCTTCCTGCTGCATGCGGGCGTCGTCACACGCGACGACGTCGCGGCGTTCCTCACGCAAGCCGCGCCGGTGCGGCAGAAGTTCGTCGAGATCACGGAGCCGGTCGTCGCGCGTTCGATGGATTTCCGGTTCTCGCAACCGTTCACGGGGCTCGAAGTGATCGAGAAAGCCGGCACCGAGATCGCGCGCGACGGCGACGACGTGATCGTCACGCCGTACGACAACTGCGTGATCGTGCAACCGTCGATGCGCCATCTCGGCGTGAACGTCACGATGATGCGGCTGGGGCGATTGCTGGATCGCTGATACCGCCTGCGGCGGGCCGCCGGTCCGCCGCGATCCGGCCCGCGCGATCTCGCTCAGCCGATGGGGCGCGCGCTACACCGCATACGATTCGCGCACCGGTGCGGCGTGCCTCCCGAACGCGGACGCGGCAGGCGGGCGTGCATCGAGCGCTTCCTGTTGCGGCGGCGCGTCGTCGTCGTCGCGGACGATGAACGTCGAGATCATCGCGACGAGCTGCCTGCTCTGGTCGTCCAGCGACTGCGCGGCGGCGGCCACTTCCTCGACATAGGCGGCGTTGTGCTGCGTCGCGCGATCCATCTCCGACACGGCCTGATTGACCTGGTCGATGCCGTGGCCCTGCTCGGTCGAAGCGGCCGCGATTTCCTCCATCAGGTCCGTCACGCGCGAGATTGCCTGCATGATTTCGGCCATCGACGTGCCCGCCGCGTTCACGAGCGCCACGCCGCCTCGCACACGATCCACGGATTCGTGAATCAGGCCGCGGATCTCCTTCGACGCCGCCGACGAACGCTGCGCGAGCGAACGCACCTCCGACGCGACGACCGCGAACCCGCGCCCCTGCTCGCCCGCCCGCGCCGCTTCCACGGCGGCATTGAGCGCGAGGATATTGGTCTGGAACGCGATGCTTTCGATGATGCCGACGATTTCGGCGATCCGGCCGGAGCTGGCGTCGATGCTGCCCATCGCGTCGACGACCTGCGAGACGACCCCGTTGCAGCGCTCGGCCACCTGCACGGCCTGCACCGCGACCTGGCTCGCCTGGCGCACGTTGTCGGCGTTCTGGCTGACCCGCGACGAGAGTTCCGCCATGCTCGCCGCCGTTTCCTCGAGCGACGCCGCCTGTTGCTCGGTGCGCCGCGACAGATCGAGATCGCCGGCCGAAATTTGCGCGGCCGCCGACGCGATCGAGTCGGCGCTCGTCTTGATGCCGTTGATCGCGCCGGACAGGTTTGCCTGCATCCGCTTCATCGAATAGAGCACGCTGCCGCGATCGTGCGGCGCGGTCACGATGGCGGCCGTCAGGTCGTTCGCCGCGATGCGGCCGGCAATCTCGACCGCATAGCCGGGCTCGCCGCCCATGGTGCGGACGATGCCGCGATTGATCACCACGACGATGCTGCCCATCACCAGCGCGATGGCCGCGCAAATGCCGAGGCTTTTCGCCAGGCTCGCGTAGAACGCGGCATCGATGTCGTCGACGAACAGGCTGGTGTTGATGATCCAGTCCCACGGCCGATAGGTGTCGATGAACGCGACCCGTACGGCGTCCGTCGTGACCCCGGAGGTTTCCTTCGGATAATCGAAGCGCTGGAATGCGCTGCCGGTCTGGCGCGTCGCGTCGATCTGCGCCTGGATGATCGACGCGACCTTCGGGCTCAGTTCGTTCAGCGACTTGTTCTGGAGCGACGCGTCGAACGGATACATCAGCACCACGCCCTTCGAATTCACGATCGAGAAGTAGCCGTAGCCCGCTTCGCCGTAGCGCATGCCCCGGATGACGTCCATCGCCTGCCGTTGCGCGTCGTCGACGCTCAGCGCGCCCGAGGCGGCCCGCTTCGCGAACGTGTCGACCGTCGCGAGCGCGATCTGCGTGGCATGAACGAGATCGAGCTTGCGTTCTTCGAGGCGCATTTCGCGGCTCCGGTACGCATCGGTGACGGACAGCAGGACCAGGCAAAGCAGGCTCAGCACCAGCGGCAACGCGAGCCGCTGCTTGAATGACAGCTTCATTGTCGTGAGATCTCCTCGTTGTTGTCGATGTACCGGTCGTCACGGGCCCCGACCCGTCCGGTTGCATGCGATGCGCGTTCGTCGCGGTCGTGCCGGATTCGTGTTTCCGCGGTAGCGATGGAGGTGTGACCGAAACCCGAATGCGGCGATACGCAGCGCGGCCGATGCTACTGAGCGCCACGTCGAGCGGTCAATCGTGAGCGGTTGCGCGTTCCGTACATTGGCGCCGACGGTGCGACGATGCCCTTTCGTCGGCGAATGGGGCTGCTGGTTCGGACTGCAAAGGTGGCATGCCGTGACGCACCACGTGCCGCGTACGGAAAAGGGCAGCGGGCGCCGCACGGCGAATCGTCATCCGTCTGCACGTGTTCCCGATGGGGGACCGAGACGGTGTCGCCCGGTGCGCCGTTCGTCGGGATTTCCCCTGATTGTCCAGATCGTTTCGCGTCCTTCGCTTTTGATGTACGGAACCGTTCCGGCGTGCGCGTTGTTCTTCCTTCGGAGGGCGAATCTAATGCTTTCCACAAACAGCCCCACTTACGGAGGAGACCGCCATGTTGCACCCGACCATTCGCCGCCTGCTGCGCACTTCGATCGCCATCGCCTGTTGCGCGCATGTTCCATTCTCGACGGCGGGCGAGACGATCAAGCTCGGGCTGTCGGTGCCGCTGTCCGGCTCCGGTGCGCCGTGGGGAGTCGGCGCGGACTGGCTGTGCCGCAAGGCGGCCGCCGAGATCGCGGCGTCGGGCGGCGTGCGGGTCAAGGGTCAGACGGTCAACTTCGAGTGCGTGACCTACGACAACAAGTACAACGCGGCGGACGGCGCCAAGGTCGCCCAGGCGCTGGTCAACAAGGACGACGTGAAGTTCGTCGCCGGCAGCATCGGCACGGCGCCGGTGCGCGCACTGCAGTCGCTGACCGAGCGCAAGGGCGTGTTGTTGTTCACGACCGCATGGGGCGCGAGCATCAAGGGGCCGAGCTATCCGCTGACGTTCACGCAGATGAACACCACGCTCGAGATCGCGCGGCCGCTGACCGGCTTCATCGCGAAGACGCACCCGATCAAGACCGTCGCGTTGCTGAACCCGAACGACGCGACGGGGCAGGAAACCGAGAAGATCGCGCGCAAGGCGTGGGAGGCGGTGGGCGTCAAGGTGGTGTCGAGCGACTGGTACGAGCGCGGCAGCAGCGAATTCCAGCCGGTCGCGGCGAAGCTGAGCGCGCTCAAGCCGGACGGCATCGATCTGTGCTCGACGCCGCCGGCCGATGCGGGAATCGTGTTCAAGGAGCTGGGCGGCCTCGGCTGGAACGGCGTGAAGATCGTCGAGGTGGGCACCGGCGCGAGCGGGTTGATCGCGACGGGCGGCAGCGCGGTGCAGGGCGTCTACCTGGGCGCGGCGGTGAGCCTCGACGGGGCGTCCGCGACCGCGCACCAGCGCGCGCTCGACGACGGCGTGCGCAAAGCGACCGGCGATTCCATCAACGCGGTGCAGATCGGCATCTACGACGCGGTCTATGCGCTGAAGGCGGCGATGGAGAAGGCGCAGAGCACCGCGCCGGCCGACGTCGCGAAGGCGATGGGCGGCGTGACGTTCACGTCGTTCTACGGCGGCCAGTCGGGATTCGGCGGCAAGGCGGTGTATGGCTCGCCGCAGCAGATGCTGTTGCCGGTGATCGTCACGCAGCTCAAGGACGGCAAGCTCGTGGAAGTCACGCGCATCGCGTCCGGCGAGCTGCGCTGAGCGTGGCCGCACCCAACCTTTCGATGCGGGCGGTTTCATGCAGACGCTTCTCCAGTTGATCTTCACCGCGCTGCAGATCGGCGCGGTCTACATTCTGTTCGCGCTCGGGCTGACGCTGATCTTCGGCGTGCTGCGCATCGTCAATTTCGCGCACGGCCAGTTCTTCACGCTGTCGGCGTTGGTCGTTTCGGTGACGGTGCCGTGGTTCGCGAGCGGCGGCCGGCCCGTGTGGCTCGCGTACGCGATCGCCTGCGTGCTCGGCGTGATCGTCACGTCGGCATTCGGCGCGCTCGTCTACGAGGCCGGCTTCAAGCGCGTCGAGCGCGACATGACGGGCTCGTTCATCCTGTCGGCCGGGCTCGTGCTGATGGTCGAGGGCGGCTTCATGAAGCTGTTCGGCGGCGGCGTGCGCCCGGTGCCGCCGCTGATCGACGGCAACGTCGACGTGCTCGGCGTCAGCATCGCCGCGCAGCGCCTCGTGCTGTGCGGCGTGGCCGCGGCGCTCACGCTGCTGGTGACGCTGGCGCTCGGCGGCACGCGCTTCGGCAAGGCATTGCGCGCGGTGTCGATCGACCACGAGGCCGCGATGCTGCAAGGCATTCCGTACCGGCGCATCGCGTTTCGCGGCTTCGTCGCGGCTACCGCGATCGGCGCGGTCGCGGGCGCACTGATCGCGCCGGTGGCCGCGGTCACGCCGACGCTCGGCGACGCGTACCTGGTCAAGGGCTTCATTGCCGTCGTCATCGGCGGGATGGGCAGCGTGGCCGGCGCGATCCTCGGCAGCCTGTTCATCGCGGTCGTCGAGAGTTTCGTCGGCTTTTATTTCGATCCGTCGGTCGCGAGCCTCGCGATCTTCGTCCTCGTGATGGCGGTGCTGCTGGTTCGACCGAAGGGGCTGCTCGGCCATGAATGATCGTTGCTTTCGTTACGGCTTGCCGGCCGTCGTGCTGGCCACAGTGCTGAGCGTCGCCGCGGGTTCCGGCTACGCGGGGAACCTCGTGATCTGGATCGCGATCGCGGCGATGATGGCGAGCAGCCTGCGCTTCGTGTTGCTGATCGGCGAGCTCAATTTCGCGGTCGCCGCGTTCTTCGGCCTCGGCGCGTATGCGAGCGGCGCCGCGACGACGCTGTGGCAACTGCCGTTCGCGATCGCGCTGCTCGCGAGCGGGGTCGTCGCGCTGCTGGTCAGCGCCGTGTTCGGCTACGTGACGCTGCGCGTCAAGGGCCCGTACTTCCTGCTGATCGGGTTCGCGTTCACCGAGGCGCTGCGCATCCTGTATACGCGTTCCGAATGGCTGGGCGGCAACTCGGGGATGGTGGGCATCTTTCCGCCGGCGCTGCTCGGCGACTGCTTCCCGACCTTCGTGGTGGCGGTGGCGGGCGTGCTGATCCTGCTGCTCGCGTGGATCGAGCACTCGCACGTCGGGCGCGTGTTCGTCGCGATTCGGGACAACGACAACGTCGTGCGCTCGGTCGGCATTCCGGTGCATGCGATGAAGGTGCTGTGTTTCTGCATCGCGTCGTTCGTCACCGGCATGGCGGGCGCGCTGCAGGCGTTTTCGAACAACGTGATCAGCCCGCTCGACTTCGGCTTCATGCTGTCGACGTTCGCGCTCGCATACCTGAAGGTCGGCGGCGAACGGCACGCGCTCGGCCCGGTGGTCGGCGCGGTGCTGCTCGTGCTGCTCGCGAGCGTCGCGCAGCGCTTCGGCGGCGGCGAGCAGATCTTCTACGGCGCGGCGATCGTGTTCGGCGTGCTGTTCATGCCCGATGGCGTGACGGGATGGCTGGCGCGCCGCCGCACCGTGCGCGTGAGGACGGCGCTGCCGTCGGTGACGGGAGACGTGCGATGACCACGATGAACACGCCGTCGCTCCGGCTGCGCGCGGAGGGCCTGTCGCGACGCTTCGGCGGGCTGCTGGCCGTGTCGGACCTGAGCCTCGAAATTCGCGAGCGCGAGATTCTCGGGCTGATCGGCCCGAACGGCGCGGGCAAGAGCACGACGTTCAACCTGCTCAGCGGCTTTCTCGCGCCGAGCGGCGGCCGGCTGGAAATCGGCGGGCACGACATGACGGGCCGCTCCCCGGAGACGATCAGCCGGCACGGGCTCGTACGGACCTTCCAGCACGGCAGCCTGATGCGCACGATGACGGTCGAGGACAACATCCTGATCGGCGCGATCGGCGGCATGCGCGGGACGAGTCACCGCGAACGCGCGCGGCGCGTGCGGGAAACGGCCGAGCTGGTGGGGCTGCAGCAGGTGCTCGGCGACACCGCCGGCGACTTGCCGCACGGGCTGCAGCGGTTGGTGAGCATCGCGATCGCGTTCGCGCCGCGGCCGCGGCTGCTGTGCCTCGACGAGCCGCTGACGGGCCTGAACCAGACCGAGGTGGCCGCGGTGCTCGAGACGTTCCGCACGATTCGCGATCGCTTCGACACGTCGATCCTGCTCGTCGAACACAACATGAAAGCCGTGATGCGAACCTGCGACCGGCTTTACGTGCTGCATCACGGTCAGTTGCTGGCCACCGGCACGCCGGCCGAGATCCGCGAGGATCCCCATGTGCTGGCCGCCTATCTGGGGAACGTGAATGTCGACTGACGCGCCCACCCTCGAGGTGACCCACCTGAACGCAGCGTACGGCGTCGTGCCCGCGTTGCATGGCGTGAGCCTGCGCGTGATGCGCGGGCAGGTCGTCACGCTGATCGGCGCGAATGGCGCCGGCAAATCCACGCTGTTGAAATGCGTGAGCGGGTTGTTGCCCGCGGCGCGCGACGCGGTTCGCCTGTTCGGCCGCCCGGTGGGCGGGCTGCCTCCGAACGCGCTCGTCGGGCATGGGCTAGCGATGGTGCCCGAAGGGCGCCGGCTGTTCGGTCCGATGACCGTGCGCGAGAACCTCGAGCTCGGCGCATACAGCCGGCGCGACACCGCGGGCATCGCGCGCAGCATGGCGCGCTGCCTGTCGTTGCTGCCGGACCTGACCGCGAAGCTCGACAAGCCGGCCGGGTCGCTGAGCGGCGGCCAGCAGCAGATGGTGGCGGTGGCGCGTGCGCTGATGGCCGAACCGAAGCTGCTGCTGCTGGACGAGCCGACGATCGGGCTCGCGCCGGCCGTCGTCGACCATATCGCACGGGTGGTGCGCGAAGTCAGCCGGGACGGCGTCGACGTGCTGCTGGTCGAACAGAACGCGGAGATCGCGCTCGGCATCGCGGACTACGGCTACGTGCTCGAAGGTGGCATGGTGGTGGCGCACGGGCCGGCACCGGACCTCGCGGCGAACGACGACGTACGGCGGGCGTACATGGGGATGTAGCCGGCGGTGCGCGCCACTCACGGTGAGCGGCGTGCGGCGAGCGGCCGGCGGAACGGATCGGGCTTGGAGCGGCACGAGCGGCAGCCGGATCGGCCGTCATGCGACGGCGATCGTGCCGCCCGTCAACGCCGGCAGCCCGAATCCCGCTTGCTCATGCAGGTTTGTGGAACGCGCAAAGCTTGTTGCCGTCCGGATCGCGCACGTAGGCGAGGTAAAACGCGCCGAACGGCGTGCTCCGTTCGCCCGGCGGATCTTCGCAGGTGCTGCCGCCGTGCGCCAGGGCGGCGGCGTGAAAGGCCTCGACCTGCTCGATGCTGCCGATCGCAAACCCGATGGTTCCGCCATTGGCGATCGAGGCAGGCTTGCCGTCGAGCGGTGACGTGATGACCAGCAGGCAATCGTCGTGCTGGTACACGATGCGCGGCGAGTTGAAATCGATATCGGCGCCAGGCGCCGCACCGACGACGGCGAGCACGGCGTCATAGAACTTCCGCGATCGTTCAAGGTCGTTGCTGCCCAGGTTGACATGGCTGAACATTGTTTTGGTATCCAGATGGTTGGCGATGAATGGAGGCTGGAGGGATGCGTCACGCACGGGCCTTCGGGGCGCCGGCGTGCCGGCCGATCCAGCCGGGTCCATACGCAACGCCGCCCGGCGTCGATTGTCCGGGCGGCGCATGTGCTCAGAGCTTGGCCTTGAAGAACGGGCCGAGCTTCGACATCGCTTCGCCGACCCAGTCCGGCTTGTCATACAGGCCGACGTGCGATGCGCCCGGAACGATGTGCAGGTGCTTGTCCTTGCTCGCGGCGCGACGGAACAGGTCTTCGCTGATCCAGCGCGTGCCCGCTTCCTCGCCGGCGACGAGCTGGATCGGCTGGGTCAGGAACAGCTCGACCAGGTGGAACGCGTCGAACGTCACGAGTTGCATCAGGCTGCGCACCGGCGCGGTGCTCGGCGACGTGGCGCACTGCGCGCGCGGTGTGCGGTAATACTCGACCGCTTCGGCCAGGTCCGCATTCGGTGCATCTGCTGCGGTCGTCGGCACGATCGGGTAGTAGACGGTGTCGATGCCGTTCGCTTCGTCGGTACGGGTTTTCGCGGCGTTCTCCAGTATCGCGAACGCACCGCTCAGGTCGCTGCGGCCTTCCCAGCCATTGCGCAGGATCGCGCCGTAGTTGGTCGCGCTGACGGCGCCCACGGCCTTGATGCGGCGATCGGACAGCGCAGCGGTCACCGTATAGGCGCCGCCCGCACAGATGCCCATTGCGCCGATGCGTTCCCGATCGACATAAGGCAGCGTCGTGAGGTAGTCGACGGCCGCGCTGATGTCCTCGACACGCGCATACGGGTTTTCGAGCTGGCGCGGCTCGCCGCCGCTCTCGCCCTGAAAGGACGCGTCGAACGCGAGGGTGACGAAGCCTTCGGCCGCGAGCTTGCCCGCATAGATGGCTGCGGTCTGTTCTTTCACGCCGCCCGCCGGATGGGTGACGACGATGGCGGGATACGTGTGGTTCTCGTCGAAGCCGGCGGGGAAATACAGGGTCGCGGCCATGTCGATCGAGCTGTTCTTGAACGTCATGGATTTCATGTTCGGGGTCCTCTGCGGTGATTCGATCGTGAATCGATAGCGGCATGTTAGTCCTTGAGGTGCGTACGAACCATGCTTTAAAGTACCTAATTCTTATTCGATCGTACGGATTTCGTGATGGATCCCCTTTCAGACGTGCTCTCGCTGCTCCAGCCCCGGAGCCAGTACTACGCGGGCCTGGATGCCGCCGGCGCGTGGTCGTTCGACTTTCCGCCGCACGAGGGCGTCAAATTTGCCGCGCTGATGCGCGGCACGTGCTGGGGTGTGTCGGACGATCTCGAACATCCGATCCGCTTCGACGAGGGCGACTGCTTCCTGCTGAACCGCGGGAGCCGCTTCGTCCTGTCGTCCGATCCGGCGTTGCCGCCGCAGAACGCGGAACACCTCATGGACGCGATCACCCATAACCAGGTGGCGTTGCACAACGGCGGCGGCGAGGTGCTGCTCGTCTGCGGGCACTTCGTGTTTTCCGGCAACCATGCCGCCGTTCTGTTCGATGCGCTGCCGCACATCATCAACATCCCGCGGGCATCGAGCCAGGCGGAGGTGTTGCGCTGGTCGCTGGATCAACTGGTCGCCGAATTGCACACGCCGCAGCCGGGTGGCGTGCTGATGTCCACCTACCTCGCGCACGTGATGCTGGTGCAGGTGCTGCGGCTGTTTCTCGGCACATCGAACGCGCTGCCGAAGGGATGGTTTCTCGCACTGACCGATCGACACATCAGCCTCGCGATCGGCGCGATGCACGCGCAGCCCGACCGTGCGTGGACGCTGGAAGAACTCGCCGAGGTCGCACTCATTTCGCGCACCGTGTTTGCGCAGCGCTTCAAGGCATTGGTGGGCAGCACGGCGATGGACTACCTGGCGCGCTGGCGCATGCTGATGGCGGCGGGGCGACTGCGCGACGGCAGCGAGAACGTGGCGTCGATTGCTTTCTCGCTGGGCTACAAGTCGGAAAGCTCGTTCAGTGCTGCGTTCAAGCGAATCATGTCGTGCTCGCCGATGCAGTATCGGCGTCAGGCTCTGGTCGCGGCCGACGCGGGGCATTGATGCGGCGTAGCTGCGGCGTAGCGGATGGCCGCAGCGTGCCCGAGCAGGCCACGCCGATTTCAATGTACGGCAACACGTTGCCGTCGCCGTTGATGCAAGCCTGCACGCGGATATTCAATGTCTCCCGAGAAAAACCCTTCAATTCCCGGGAGACAAGCCGAATGAACCGAACCCTCGATGTGTTGCGCGCCGGCTGCGGCGGACCGGATGCGACCGGTCCGTCGAGCATGGAGTGACCGCACATGACCCAATCGATCGGAAAACTTGCCGTCGTGACCGGTGCCGCATCGGGCATCGGGCGCTGCACGGTGGCGCAGCTGCTCGCGCAGGGATGGCACGTATGGGGACTCGACCTGTCGGCCGACGGGTTGCGGGAACAGGCGCAGGCCTTCGGGGCCGGCGAGCGTTTCCGGCATGCCGTTTGCGATGTGTCCGACCCGGCCAGCGTGGACGAGGCGTTTGCCGCCATCCTGCGCGACGATGTGCGCATCGACGCGCTGATCTGTTCTGCCGGCGTGATCCGGCCCGGCCCGCTCGCCGATCATGCGCCTGACGCGTTGCAGCTGATGTTCGGCGTCAACGTGATGGGGCCGTGGCTTTGCGTGCGCGCGGCGTTGCCGGGGTTGCGGCGAGGCGCGAGCGTGGCGGATCCGTCGCGCGTCGTGTTCGTCGGCTCGGTGGCCGGGATGAGCCCGAAGGCCGGCTCGGGCTTTTACGGCGCGACCAAGGCGGCGCTGCACGTGATGTCGGGCGTCTTTGCGGTCGAGCTGGCGCCGGGCGGCGTGACGTTCAACGTGGTTGCGCCGGGCACGGTCGAGACGCCGATGCTCGGGCAGGTGCTCGGTGCGACCGCCGCATCCGGCTACCGGCCGTACGGTGCGTCGCCGCTCGGACGCATCGCGCAGCCGGACGACGTGGCCGGTGCCATCCTCTATTTCGTCAGCGATGCCGCGCGATACGTCAACGGCGCCGTGTTGCCTGTCGATGGCGGCACGCGCGCGGCGATCGGCAAGGGCTGAGCGGGCCGTCGTTTTTTGCGTGGGCAAATGCGGGGCCCTCCGCCGGTCGTCTGGATGACCGGCGGAGCGGCCTCGATCGGTCAGGTGCGGCGGGGCGGTTCGCCGCCGTGCTGCCGCGTGGCCTGAAGCAGCGCCCGGTAGTGGCGCAGCGCGGTGAACAGCAGCCACGACGCGACGATCGACGCGATCGGGCAGACGATCGCAATCGAATAGCCGACGCTGTTCGGATCCTTGAAGATCTTGTCCGTGACGAGCGCGATGGTGGTCGGGCCCAGTCCGAAGCCGATCAACTGCCCGCAGAGGCTATACAGCGCGCCGACCGTGCCGCGCATACGCCCTGGCGTGCCGAGTTGCAGTGTCGCCGCCATCACGCCCGTCGGCAGGCTGTAGAAGAACACGGCGGCTGCCGTGATCGCGAGCGTGCCGCGCATGTCCGGCATGAACGGTATCGCCGCACAGCAGAACACGGCACCGACGATCGACCAGGCGGCCGTGCGCAGCGGCGCGTCCGCGTAGCCGCGCTTTTCGAATACGGCGGCACTGACCCAGGGGCCGATCAGCGTGCCGACCGTCGCAAAGACGATCACCACGAGGCCGAAGTTGAACCCGACCGTCGCGCGCGCGGCACCGTGGACGCGCACCAGGAACGTCGGCAGCCACGCGGGCATGCCGAGTACCATCATCGCGAGCATACCGATGCCGAGATAGATGCGGACGTAGAAGCCGCGATGCAGCCAGATGAACGCCGTCGTTTCGCGCAGCGAATAGGTCCGGTCGCCGGCAGCCGAATGGCGCACCTGCTGGCGCGAGGGCTCGCGCACCGTGAGGGCGACGATGGCGGCGACGAGCAGGCCGGGCAACCCGATCAGCACGAACGCCATCTGCCACGTGGCGAGCGGGTTCAGGATCGGCAGCCACGTGCGCATCTCGCCGGCCAGCATGAAGACCGCACCGCCCGCGAGGAGCGAGAATCCGCTGCCGAACAGCGGTGCCACATGAAAGATGCTGACGGCGCGCTGAATGTGTCGGGTCGAGAAGTGATCGGCGATCAGCGAGTAGCAGACCGGGATGACGCACGCTTCGCTGGCCCCGACGCAAAAGCGCAGGGCGAACAGTTTTTCGTAGCTGTCGGCCAGCCCGCACAGTGCGGTGAACAGGCTCCACGCCCCAATCCCCGCGACCAGCACGTTGCGGCGGTTCGCGGTATCGGCAAGCCGCCCGAAGAGCGGGACGGCGATCAGGTAGGCGGCCACGAACGCCGCTCCCTGCACCAGGCTCAATTGCGTATCGCTGATCCGCAGCGAATGGCGGACCGGGTCGACGAGCAGGTTCAGCAACTGCCGGTCGATGTACGACAGCGCACAGGTTCCCGTCATGACGATCAGTGCATACCAGGCGTAGGGGCTGTCGAGCGCCGCATGCCGGGAAGGCGCGTGAGCAATCGGGCCGTCGAGCGGGCCGGGTTCGTGGATGGCGTTCTGCGTCAGATGTTTCATGATCTCCTCCTGGTCGTCACGGACGTCGTTCCGTGGGCGCGCGCCGTCGCCCGGCATGACCGAGCCGGTGAGCGGCGGCTGAATGGTCGATTTATTTCGTGTGTCTATTGATTCGTATGTCTAATTATTGGAGGCGAGCGAAATGCCGGCCTCCAGCCGCATGGCGGCCGGAGGCCGGCGGCGTCAGGTGCGCATCAATCCTCCCGTTACCGGCAGCAATGCACCCGTGATCGACCGCGCCGCATCGGACAACAGAAACGCGATCACGCCTGCGACGTCCTGAGGCGTCACCCATGCGTCGAAGTCGGCATCGGGCATGTCCTGGCGGTTCGTCGGGGTATCGATGATGCCGGGCAACACCGCATTGACCGTGATGTTGCGGACCTTGAGTTCCTCCGACAGCGCTTCGGTGAAGCGGGCGACGGCCGATTTCGCGGCCGCGTAGGCACCCATGCCGGCGGTCGCGCGCACGGCGCTCGCCGCGCCGATGTTGACGATGCGCGCGCCGCCGCTTTGCACGAGATGCGGCAGCGCGGCCTTTGATGCGGTCACGCAGGTTGTCGTGTTGATCGCTACCATCCGCTGCCATTCCGACAGGTCGTCGCTGTCATCGAGCGTTGTCCACGTGAAGCCGCCCGCGATGTTCACGAGGCCGTCGATTCGGCCGCACTGTGCCGCGATCTCGTTCATCGCGGTGCGCGTGTCGTCCAGCGACGCGAGGTCCACGCGCCATGCGTGCGCGCCGTCCGGCGCGCGGCCGTCGTGAACGTCGAGCATGGCCACCCTGGCGTGCAGGTGCAGCAGTGCGTCGGTGACCGCGCGTCCCAGTTGCCCGAACGCGCCCGTCACCACGATGACCTTGCCGTCGAGGCGCATGTTGCTGCGTTGATCGATCGTGGCATCACGCATAGTCGCCGCTCCGCAGCAGGCGGCCGGGGAGCGCGCCGGTCGGCTGGCCGTCGCGGTAGGTGATGACACCGTTCACGAGCGTCGCGGTGTAGCCGTCCGCGGACTGGACGAGCCGCCGACCGCCGGCAGGGAGATCGTGAACGGGGTGCGGCGCGTGCAGCGTCAGGTTCGTGTAGTCGATCACGTTGATGTCGGCCTTCATCCCTTCGGCGAGCAGGCCGCGATCGGTCAGGCCGATCGCCAGCGCGTTGCGGCGCGACAGCTTGTTGACTGCCCATTCGAGCGATACGCGGCCTTCGGGCCGATCGCGCGTCCAGTACGACAGCACCGTCGTCGGATAGCTCGAGTCGCAGATCATCCCGTAGTGCGCGCCGCCGTCGCCGAGCGCGAGCAGCGTGTTGTCGTCGACCATCATGCGACGCACGGCCTCGAGGTCGCCTTCCGAATAATTGGAAGACGGGGCGAGCAGGATCGCGGTTCCGTCGCGTTCGAGCAGCAGGTCATACACGAGTTCGGCGGGCGGGGTGCCGGTGCGCCGTGCCTGTGCCCGGATCGACTGATCGGGCGTGGGTTCGTAGTTGGGCGGGTCGCCCAGCACGAACGAATCCTCGAAGTCCTTCACGATGTTGACGAACACCGGATTGGGATGCGCCGGCGTTTCCGACAGGATCGCCTGCCGGCGGGCCGGGTCGCGCATCGCGGCGACACGCTGGTCGAGCGGCAGCGCGTGAATGGCTTCGTAACTCGGGCGGAATCGAAACGGATGGAACGACAGGCCGAGACCGAACATCAGCCCGACGGGACGCGGAAAAACCTGGGCCCGGATCGGGAGCCCGTCGGCTTGTGCGTGGCGGTTGAGCGCGAGCATCGCTTCCGGCAGATCGACGCAGTGGTCCTTCTGCAGGAGCGAGTAACTGACCGGTCGGCCCGAGATTTCCGCGATCCTGCGGATCAGGGCCATTTGCTTCGCCGCGTCGGACTTCGCGCTGTAGCCGTCGGTGATGACCTGAAAGACCCCGCCGTCGGCCTCCTTCAAGCCCTCCGCAAGGGCGAACAGTTCGTCTGTCGCGGCCTTCACGCTCGGGGCAAGATCGCCTTCGACCGTACGATGCCCCGCATGCTGCGAGCTGCTGACGCCGAATGCGCCCGCCCGGATCGCGTCGCGCACGATCTCGGTCATCTGCCGCAGCTGGGCCGCGTCAGGCGGCCCGTCGCCATCGTTCATCACATACACGCGGATCGCGCTGTGCGGCACCTGGGTCGCGAAATCGATGTCGTATCGGCGTGCCTTCAGCGTATCCAGATACTCGGGGAAAGTCTCCCAGTTCCACGGGATGCCCTCCGTCATCACGATTTCGGGAATGTCCTCGACGCCTTCCATCACCTTGACGAGCGTGTCGCGCTGGGTCGACCGGCACGGCGCGAAACCGACGCCGCAGTTGCCGGTCAGGACCGTCGTCACACCGTGGTTCGAGGAGGGCGACAGCCGGGTTTCCCACGTGACCTGGCCATCGTAGTGCGTATGGATATCGACGAAGCCGGGCGTCACGATCTGGCCGGTCGCATCGATCTCCTCGACACCGCGCTCGGCGATCCGGCCGATCCGGACTATCTTGCCGTCGCGTATCGCGAGATCGGCGACGTAGGATGGTCCACCGCTGCCGTCGACGATCGTGCCCGACCGGATCACGACGTCAAAATCGGCGGCTTGCAACTTGCTGCGGGCAGGTATGCTCATTGGATCTGTCTCCTGTTTTATTACCCTGAAGTGCCGGTCGATCTTCGAAGCACATTGCGCGAGCGTCAACGGATTCGATGAAGGCTTTCCGTACATTGGACTCGTGCAGGCGTTGAGCACGGGATATTCGATGTCGGGCACACGTGCGGCGCGGCGCATCGCGAACCGGCGAGGCACTGGAAGTGGCAGGCGAGAGGAATATGAGGACTACGAATCGGAATGATTGACCGAAGCAAGGCAAGGAGATGCTACGGCGTTGCGATGACGACGGTCAGTCTTGTTACGCACGATGAAGCATGACGGCGTGACAGCGTGACGCGGCATGTTGCGTCGCGCAACCGCGATCGGCATCGTTACGGTGCCGAGTGCGCGTGGTTGAGCACGGCCGTCAGCTCGAGCGCCGCGCGCCTGAGCTCCGGCGCGATCCGGCGCCTGATCGCCTCGATATCGGGATCGACGTCGACCGCACTGCAAGCGAGCGACATCGGCGTGGCCGAGCGGCCGACGCGAATGGGCAGTGCGATCCCGTACGAGTGCCGCTGATACTCGCCGACCGACGTACATACGCCGGTGGAGCGCAATTCGTCGAATGCGCGTTCGATGCGGTTCCGGATCTCGACGGCTTGCGCGCCAGCTTTCTCCAGCAACGGCATCATGTAACGTGCGCGTTCGTGATCCGGCAGCGCCCACAGCCAGGCTCGCCCGATCGCCGTGGTGCTCATCGGCACCAGCGAGCCGACGCCCAGCCGCAACGTCGAAATCCGGCTGCTGGTGCGATGCGCGACATACAGCATGTCGAGCCGGTCGGGCACGGCGAGCGCAACGCAGACGCCGAGCCGATCGGCCAGCCGTTGAAGAACCGGGCCGGCGAGCCGTGTGACCGCATTCGTTTCGACGAACGCCTGGCCGATCGTGAATACGCCGCTCGCCAGTTCGAGATGCGGGCTGCCCGCGATGCGGCGGAGGAAGCCCAGGTGAACGAGTGTCGACGTCAGGCGTGCGGCGGCCGATCTCGACATCCCGGTCTCGCATTCGAGCTCCCGGATCGTTCGGGGTGCTCGCTCGGCATGAAACGCGCGCAGCAGTTGCAGCCCGCGATCCAGTGTCATCGTGATTTGAGCCGGGCGACGCGTCGCGGCCTCGAGATGAAGCGATGGATGCTCGGGCGGCATCTCGCCGTGGTTCGAATCGGTCGCCGTCCGGCACGTCGCTTCGAGCGTGCGCGCGAGCGCGGCGAGCCGCTGGCCGAGTTCCCGTTCGACCTGAACCTTCGACTGCGCGCCCGCGCGGCTGACGCAGGCGAGGACGACCGGAGGCCGGCCGGGCAGCAGGATCGGCGCGGCGACGCCCGCGATTTCCGGTTCCCAGTGTCCGTGCAAGGTCGCAAAGCCCAGGTCCCGGACCTGATCGATTTTCTCGAGCATGCGTTGCCGGATCGGCGCCCATAGCTGGCCCGCCCGCCGTTCCACTTTCCTGTGCAAATAGGCGCGTTCGGCTTCCGGAAGAACGGCCATCAAGGTCCAGCCCATCAGCGAATATGCGATCTGGACGCGCATTCCCGCCGTCAGTTGCAGATCGAAGATCGCCTCGCTGCTTCGCTGGGCATCGAGGACGATCACTTCGAGCCGATCCCGCGCACCGAGTAATACGAGCGTGTGGGTCTCTTCGGCGAACTTGCGCATTTCCGCACTGGCGACGCGCTGGATGTCGGCGTCGGAAATCGCGGCATAGCCGAGTGCCAGCGAGCCTGGCGCAAGCGAGTATCTGCGAGTGGCTTCATCGTGGTTGAGATAACCGAGCGTCACGAGCGAGCGCGACAGCCGCAGCACGGTTGGCGCCGGCAGGCCGGTCGCGTGTGCGATGTCGAGGTTGCTCAGGGACGGTGTGCGGCCCTCGAAGGCCGACAGGATCGACAGGCCGCGCGCGAGCGGCGTCATCATGGCCTTGTTTGCGATCCGTTCCCCCTGCTGCGGTTTGGGCCACACGGTATCGATGCCGGATGGACCGTTGCGACATCGCGTACGGACAGTCGAGGAGGAAAGTTTTCCGGGCTGCATCGTGTCTCCGTTGGCCGCGCGCCTGTCGGACGGTATCCGCGGTCCGTCGCATTGCGCTGCTGGCTGCGTTTTTCAGTGTAGCAACAAGTGGCTTGCGGACGCGCCGGGGAAATCCCTTTAAAGCGCAGTCATGCGCGTTGCGACGAGACGTCATGCGTCTTGTCAAATTCCGGAACGCGATTTGCCTCGGCGCCGAATCCGCATGCATGGCAAGCGCGCAATCCGGCGCATGTTCCGCCGGATGATGCGTGGCGAGCGCTGCGCTTGTTGCGACCCTGCGGCGGTTCGGGGAAACCCTGTTTCGATTCCAAAGTACGAGGAGGCCCGAGCGACAGGTTTGCCCGGAACTTGCGCGCGGCGCTTCAATGGGTCCCGACGAAAGGCAAACAATCGGAGTGTCGAACTTGCATCGCCGGCCTGACGGCCGTGTATCGAACAGGAATGGGGAGACGTTGAAATGCCAGCTACCTTTGCAGTGAAAGTCACGCGGAAGTGGAATGAAACGCCGGACATTTGCGTGCTGGAATTGCACGCCGTTCACGAAGACCAGAAACTCCCGGCCTTTGAGGCCGGCGCGCACGTCGAAGTCCATTTGCGTGGATTGCCGTCGCGACAGTATTCGTTGTGCAACACGCCCGGCCCAACGGACTGCTATCAGTTGGGTATCTTCCTCGAACCGGAATCGCGTGGCGTATCGCGCGCGATTCACCAGACGGTCGAGGTGGGCCACACCTTCGATATTTCCCCGCCGAAAAACCATTTCCCGCTGGCGGAAGGCGCAACGCACAGTCTTCTTCTGGCTGGCGGGATCGGGGTCACGCCGGTCCTGGCGATGGCGGAAGCGCTGGCGTCGCGCAGCGCCAGCTTTGATTTCCATTACTGCACGCGAAGCGCGGAGCGCATGGCTTTCCAGACGAGAATCGGGCAGTCCGGATGGCGGCGGAATGCACACCTCTATTTCGACGACGCGCCTGACGATCGACGCCTGGACCTGAACGCCGTGTTGTCGAGTCCGGCCGCCGGAACGCACCTGTACGTGTGTGGCCCGTCGGGCTTCGTGACATGGGTGAAGCAGGCCGCGACGCAATCGGGATGGCCGGATACG
Organism: Burkholderia sp. Ac-20384; assembly: GCF_017104605.1. Lineage (NCBI taxonomy): Bacteria > Pseudomonadati > Pseudomonadota > Betaproteobacteria > Burkholderiales > Burkholderiaceae > Burkholderia > Burkholderia sp. Ac-20384. The sequence goes on from NZ_JAAGPE010000003.1 coordinate 31,329, forward strand.
CACGTCCATTCGGAATCCTTTACGGGTGTCGCCGTCGAGGTGCAGGACGGCGACCGGGCGTTCGACGTCGAGATCGCTGAAACGGGGCAGATCATCCATGTCGGGAAAGACCAGACCGCGTTGAATGCCTTCGTCGAGGCCGGCATCGACATTCCGAGTTCCTGCGAGGCCGGCAACTGCGGAACCTGCCAGACGATGGTCGTGTCGGGCGCCATCGATCACCGGGATCAATATTTGACCGCTGCGGAACGCGCGGCGAACAAGTCGTTCATGCCGTGCTGTTCGCGGGCAGCCGACGACATGATCGTTATCGCTCTGGAGTAGCAGGATGAGGGGTGTTCATGCGGATGCCAGATTTCAAAAATATTCGGACAACGAAATTATATGAAATTGAGGAAAAATCATGAAACATAGAATCGATACCTATCGCGATGCGGAAAAGACGATGAAGGACAAGACCCTTCGACAGGCGATGTACGATCCGGCCTTGTTCTTCATGAAGGATACGGTCGTCAACCTTCACGGCGACGCCCACCTGAGAAAGCGCCAGGCGCTCAACAGCCTGTTCACCCGTGAATTCTTTCGCGACTACCAGAACCGTGTGTTGCCCGCCGCGCTCGATCAGGTGCTGAAGCCCGTCGTCGCCGAAGGGCGGGGCGATGTGGCCATCCTGGCGTTTCAGGCACTGGTCAATCTGACTTCCGACGTCACCGGTATCGACCGGGTCGGCACCGAGGAAGAGACGAACCGCATCCTCAAGATCATTCGCGGATTGGCCCACGTATCGACCGTCGAGCAATTGTTGTCGGGGAGCGTGGACGACGCGAACCGGAAAATCCGGGAAGCGCTCGTGGAGTTCGAACGCGATTTCTATGTCCCGTCGGCCAGGCGTCGGCAGGCATTGATCGATCAGGGTGCGGAACTGCCGAAAGACGTGATGACCGTGATGCTGGTCAACTACCCGAACGGCGAACTGCCTCATGACGTCATGGTCAAGGACGCCGCGCTGTTTCTGCTGGCCAGCGCGGCCACACAGGCCAATACGCTGTGCTTCATCATGCTCGACATCCTGACGTGGTGCCGCGATCATCCCGGCACGCGAGAGACGCTGCTGGTCGAACCCGCCACGCTGCAGAAATTCATCTGGGAAGCGATACGGCTTCATCCGCCGCAGGTTGTCTCGTTGCGCCGGGCGTCCTGTCCGATGCATGTCCCGGACGGCGGTGAGGTGGCCGCGGGCGACGTGATCGAGTTCGACATGGCGACTGCCAACCGTAACCCGGACATCTTCGGGCCGGACGCGGACACGTTCAATCCGTATCGCGTGCCGCCCGGCCGGATTGCCGCCCCCGGGCTTTCTTTCGGAGCGGGGCCGCATGCGTGTGTGGGCCGGGTGCTGGCGGCGGGGGTGCCGATCACGGCGGAGAACGCGGACAACGAGGATACCGAATTCGGCACGCTTCACATGATCACCCATGCGTTGCTCGAACTGGGGGTTGACCTGGATCGTGACCATCCGCCGATCGTCGATGAAGCGACGGTGCGGCGGCATATCGTGTCGTTGCCTTTCGTCCTGCGGCCGGAGCTGGCTGCGGCAGCGGGCAGGGAAGTCGCGGGTGGGGGCTGTCCTTTCACGCGGTCGTAGGGGGCAATCTGGCGTGAAAGTGCAGCGGCACGAAGAATGTGCCGTCAGGCAGGCTGCGCCCGGGTGTCGTGCCTGGGCGCAGGCGGCCGGTGACGGGGCTGCTTGATACGGCGCCGCAAGGCGGTCTTCGACTCTCCGGGCAAATGGGCGCCGAACGGCTGCCGATCGACGCGTGACTACCGGCGCGGCCTTTTGGCGCCGGCGCCGGCTCCGATTGCACAGCCCATTGCCGTTCCCAAGCTCAACCACAGGCCCATGCTTTCAGTTGCTGCGCCAACCGCAGCGCCGACAGCTATGCCAATTGCAAGCCACTTTCCCATTTTCTTTCGCTCATGCACGGTGACAGTGCCAAGCACATTAGCATGAGGTCAACGGGCGACGAAGTGTTGGGCGCCTGTCCTGTCATGGTAAGCATGGCCCGCTTCATTGGTACCGGGGCGGACCTGACAGACGGTTGATCAGGCAGCGGGCCTTCAGGTGTCATGATGCGCAGCACCGACACCGCAGCCCGCGATGGCGCTGGATCCAGCATGTCAATCCAGCCCCGGGCTCCACGTATTGATAATCGTCGAGCGTTTCAAGGCTGATTAGCGAATGGCAAAGCGGGCCGCCGGCGAGCCATTCGAGCAATTATTCCCATAGATAAACAGATTCCTGTTTTCTGAATACGCCTGGTAAATAATTGAATAAACCTCCTTGGCGCTGAACGAGTAGATGCCGTCGTTAATGGTCACCAGCAAGTTGCCGGTGGTGTCGGTTTCGATCTTGTCGATCTTGCCGGCCTTGCAAAGCGCCTGGGCGGACGCGCACGTGGAGGCGAGCATCAGTGCTGAAAACAGCACGGTTGCAATCTTCTTCATGACTTTCCTTTGATATTGAATGAATTAAAGCGAACGGACGACGTTGGTCACGCCCGGGAAGACGTGTCTGTCTTTCCGGATTGCCGATTCACAAGTGTCTGGAAATCAACGGTGGCCTGACAAGGTGGAAACTTTGCGACAAAGCACGAATGCAATGATTCGTGCTGCGCCTCCGTATCTCGTTGATTTTTGAATCGCGGTGTTGCGGCGCACAACACAGACTATTTATTTGAATTTGAGGGCGCCAATCGTATTAATTTATCGTTAATAAGATTTGATAATTTTTGTTTGAATGTTATTTTCTTGAATTCTGCGGGTTGTTGTTCTTGTTTTTTTGATTATTTCGATATTTAAATAATCGACGATGAATATTGATTCGATGGTTGATGGTGTGGCGGGCCAGGTCGGCTCGCCCCGGCCCGGCCCGGAAAGACGCTACACTGCGCGAGTTCCCGACCATGCAGGGAGCGTCAGGACGCCGGGCCCGCGGATTGCAAACGTGTGACGATGTGATTGCCCGTCCCCTGACTCATTCGAACAAGTGACGAGAGAAAGAGAGGGCCCATGCTGACACGTCTTCGTATCGGACTCGATCGCGCGCGCGACCTGCGCGAAGCGGGACGTCCGTCTCCCATCCAGCCGCGGCCGCAGGCGAGCGAGCTGGTCGACCTGAGCGCGAAGCGCGCGATGTGGCGCGTTGCCGTGCCGGGCCAGGCCGACTGCTACATGGCGGCAACACCCGCCGAGACGGAGCGCTACGTCGTCCATCTCGACGCGCAGACCTTCTACGGCCTCTGGCTCGGCACGAGCCCGACGTTTCCGCAACTGAACTCGCAGGACTGCGTGCCGCGCCGCGTCATGCCGCTCGACGGCAAGTACGCGTCGGCTGCCGCCGCGTTCCGGGCCGGCCGCCTCGAACCGGTGGCACTGCCGCCGGTCGGCTACTGGCTCGAGGGAAGCGGGTACGAAGTTGCGATGAGCAACGGCATGACACGCACCTTCTGGCTGCTCGCCAACCGCGTGCGGTCGTTTCCGGTCAGCGTCGACAACGCGACCTGGGCCACGATGCTGAACAACGTGGCTGGCGTCGGCGTTGCGCCAATCGCGTACCGCGAACTGTTCTCCCGGCACGCGTAGGTCGCGCGTCGCGATCCGGGCTGCCGCGGCGGCGCCGGATCGCCACCTCGTTTGACACGCCGCGTTCGCGGCCATTAAAGTCGCATCGCGGGCCGGTGGGTCAAGCACACGCCCGGAACAGGCAGCCGATGTTCCAGGACTACGGGGCTACCCCGTGGATCAGATCGACACCCCGATGCGTCGCAAGGAGCACGGTTGCGCGTTGCGCAACGCGACTCCTCGCAGCACCAGTCACGTTGGCTCATCGTCCCGCCCATCGATTCCCATGTCCGGCTCCCTGTTCGACACCACCCGCGCGATTGCCGAAGCGATGCTGGCCGGCGAACCTGAACGCCCCGGCGTCCTGGCCCGGATGGCGGCCGTGCTCGGCGGCGCGCCACCGTGGACGCACGAAGTCGCGGATGCCGCGCTCGCACGCTTCGGTGCGCGCTGGGCCGACGTCGACATCGAGACGCTTGCGGCGGACCTCGCCGATGCGCCGGCTTTCGTGCTCGCCTGGTACGGCAGCGATCGGCCCGCCGCGATCCGCGTCGTGCGACGCCCACTGGTCCAGCAGCCGTTGCCGGCGCCGCTCGCCGGCTGCGACGTGCCGCAATGGGCGACGCCCGGCGATCTTGCCGCCTGGCTCGGCGTGAGCGCGGCGGAACTCGACTGGCTGTCCGACCACTGGCGCGTCGACGCGCGCAGCAACGCCACGCCGTTGCATCACTACACCTATGTGGCGCACGACAAGCGCAGCGGCGGCAGCCGCCTCGTCGAAATCCCGAAAGGCCGGCTGCGCGAAGCGCAGCGCCGCATCCTGCACGAGCTGCTCGATCGCATCGCGCCGCACGGTGCGGTGCACGGTTTTCGCAAGGGGTACGGCATCGTGTCGTTCGCGGCGCCGCATGCGGATCGCGATGTCGTCGTCCGTTTCGATCTGGCGGATTTCTTCGTATCGATACGCGCCGCACGCGTGCACGCGCTGTTCGTCACGCTCGGGTACCCGGCCGAAGTCGCGCGCACGCTCACCGGGCTGTGCACCAATCGCGTGCCGTCCGCGCGGCTGCTCGCGCCGGACCTGCGCGACCGGTTCGACTGGATTGCTCGCCAGCGCTATCGCGAGCGGCATCTGCCGCAGGGTGCGCCGACGTCGCCGGCGCTGGCGAACCTGAGCGCGTTCCGGTTCGACATGCGGCTCGCCGCGCTCGCGCGTTCGCTCGGTGCCACCTACACGCGCTATGCCGACGATCTCGCCTTTTCCGGCGGCGGCACGCTGGCACGCGACGTCGAGCGGCTGCAGGTCCGGGTTGCCGCGATCGCGCTCGACGAGGGTTTTGCGCTGCAACTGCGCAAGACACGCGTGATGCGGCGCGGCATGCGGCAGCAACTGGCCGGCGTGGTCGTCAATCGTCATCCGAATCTGGCGCGCGATGAGTTCGATCTCCTGAAGGCCATCCTGACCAACTGCATCCGGAGCGGGCCGGCGTCGCAGAATCGGGATGCGCATCCGGACTTCCGCGCGCACCTCGCCGGGCGCGTCGCGCATGCGGCCGCGCTGAACGCGGCGCGCGGCGCGAAGCTGCGCGCGCTGTTCGACCGGGTCGCGTGGGACGCCTGCGACGTCGGGCAGTAATCGGACGTATCCGCATCGACGCCGGCCGCCGTCTTCTGCAACACGACGCCGAGCACTGCTATCATTCGCGCCATGCCGCGCCCGTGCCAGGGGCGGCGCTTATTTTCCGCAGCCGTTCGCCGTGCTTTCGTACATGGCGAGCTGCGCGTTGCCGGCCCGGTCCTGTCTGTCATTGATTGACGCGCGACGTCGTTTAGTGCGTATCGCGCAAACCATGCCGGCTCAAACAAACGATTCACACATTTGACAGCCCCCATCGGCGGAACTTCGTGGTAGGTTCCGCCATCGGAGCTTTTTGCGAAAACATGCCCAAAGAGGATGAATACATGACCCAGGCCCTGCAGGAACTCGAAGCACAACTTCGGGACCTGAATATCAAGCTGTCGGATGCGAAGCAGAAGGAGAAGCAAGCCGCGCTCGCGGCATTCAAGGAACAGGTCGAGCTTTTGGGAATTTCGCAGCAGGAAGTGCTGAGCGCGCTTGGCTATATCGTCCAGCGAAAACGCAAGGCACCTGCCAAATTCTACGATCCGACGACCGGTCGCTCATGGTCGGGCCGCGGCCCGCGGCCGAAATGGCTCGAAGGCAAGGATCTCGATACGCTCGCCGTCGACCGCGAGGCCAAGACCTGGTGGCCCGGAGACGATCAGGGCTGAAGCCGGCCGGGCCGCGAGGCCACCCGGCGCTGTCCGGTTCGCACAAGCGGGCCGGCCGGTAACACTCCGCCAGCATGCTGTTTTTCATCCGGTGTCGGGCCTGACCGCGACATCGCCGGCCTTGCCGCCGACACCGGATCGCCGTTTTTCCCTCCCGTTCATGACCCGCAGATTCCCGCTCGCCGTCCGGCAAGCGGGTGCCGACGCGCGCGCGGACCCTTGCCGCGGGCTGGCCCGCCGGCCCGTCGGGCACCGGCACAGGCCTTAGAATGTCGCCGGACAATCGTGGCAGGACACCATGGCAGCAAACATGAAATCTTCGTCGCTCGGCGGCCCGTCGGCCCCGCGCGTGGAGCAGGTCGGCGCGTACGCGTGGAAAGCGCTGGCCGGATCGGCGATCGGCTATGCGATGGACGGCTTCGACCTGCTGATCCTCGGCTTCATGCTGCCGGCGATCACGGCGGCGCTGCAATTGACGCCCGGGCAGGGCGGCGCGCTGGTCACGTGGACGCTGATCGGTGCCGTCGCCGGTGGCATCCTGTTCGGTGCGCTGAGCGACCGTTACGGGCGCGTGCGCGTGCTGACCTGGACGATCCTGCTGTTCGCGATCTTCACCGGGCTGTGCGCGTTCGCGCAGGGTTTCCAGGATCTGCTGGTGTACCGCACCATCGCGGGCATCGGGCTGGGCGGCGAGTTCGGGATCGGCATGGCGCTCGCGGCGGAAGCGTGGCCGGCCAGCAAGCGCGCACGCGTGTCGTGTTACGTCGCGCTCGGCTGGCAGGCCGGCGTACTGCTGGCCGCCCTGCTCACCCCGTTCCTGCTGATGCACATCGGCTGGCGCGGGATGTTCCTGGTCGGCGTGCTGCCCGCGCTGCTCGCCTGGGCGATGCGCAACAAGCTGCACGAGCCTGAAGCGTTCGTGCAGCGCGCAGCGCAGCCGAAGCCCAACGCGTTCCGCCTGCTCGTCGCGGACGGCCGCACTGCACGCACGAGCCTCGGCATCGTGATCCTGTGTTCGGTCCAGAACTTCGGCTACTACGGGATCATGATCTGGCTGCCGACCTTCCTGTCGAAACAGATGGGCTTCTCGCTGACGAAGTCGGGGCTGTGGACGGCGGCGACGGTCGTCGGGATGATGATTGGCGTCTGGGTGTTCGGGCAGCTGGCCGACCGCATCGGGCGCAAGCCGACGTTCCTGCTGTACCAGCTCGGCGCGGTCGTGACGGTCATCGCGTATGCGCGGCTGTCCGACCCGGCCGCGATGCTTTGGGCCGGTGCGCTGATGGGCATGTTCGTCAACGGGATGGTCGGCGGCTACGGGACGCTGATGTCGGAAGGCTATCCGACGGCCGCACGCGCCACCGCGCAGAACGTGCTGTGGAACATCGGCCGCGCGGTCGGCGGCTTCGGCCCGGTCGCGGTCGGCGCGCTGGCCGCGCACTACTCGTTCCAGACGGCCATCGCGCTGCTCGCCGGCCTCTACGTGCTCGACATGGTCGCGACGCTGTTCCTGATTCCCGAGCTCAAGGGCGTCGAACTCGAATGAGCGCGGCGATCGCGCGTCACCCAACGACTTCACCGGAAACCACGATGCAACAGAAGAACAGGACGATCGGCGTGATGGGCTCGGGCAAGGAGCCGTGGCTCGCGTTTTCGGAGCCGCTCGGCGCCTGGCTCGCGCAGGCCGGTTTCAACCTGCTGACCGGCGGCGGGCAGGGCGTGATGCTGGCGGTCGCACGCGCGTTTGCCGGCGTGCCGGGGCGGGCCGGCCGCTCGATCGGCATCCTGCCGACGCACGCCGATCCGCTCGCGGGTTTCGTGCCGCTCGACGGCTATCCGCATCCGTTCGTCGACATCCCGATCCTCACGCCGCTGCCGCGCCGCGAGCCGGACGCCGCCCCGGATACGATCAACCGCAACTACGTGAACGTGCTGAGCAGCGACCTGATCGTTGCGCTGCCGGGTGGGCACGGCACGGCCGAGGAGATTGCGCTCGCGCAGCGCTGGGGCAAGCCGCTCATCTGCTTCGGGCCGGACGGCGCGTTTCGCGAGCTCGCGGTGGGGGCCACCTGCACATCGTCGCTCGACGACGTGATCCGCTTCGTGGACGACGCATTCTCTGCGGAGCAGGCGCTTCGCTAGCGGATTGAACGGCGTCGACCGCGTTCGTCGCGATGTCGGCGCGGCGGCGTGGCCGGTTTCTACCGTTGCCGGCCGTCCAGCAGGTCGAGCGTCTGCGCCCAGTCGAACGGCAGCAGTGCGTCGTAGTCGAGCCCGCGCTCGGCCATCCTGTCGACGAAGCGATCCTGCACGCGCGCACATGCCGCGCTCATCTCCGGCGCGATGCCGCCTTCGCGCAACGTCTCACACACTTCGCGCATCTCCGCCGCGCGCCGGCGGCCGTGTTCGGCGACGCGGCCGATCAGGTAGCCGGGCAGGTCGGGCGATGTCGCAAACTGGTCGAATGTCTGCCGCAACGACGCGAGCACGAGCGCGTCGGCGCCGTATGCGCGAGCGGCGCCCAGGCATTCGACGGTCAGCGCCTCGATGCCCTTGATCATCACGCTGCGGCACATCTTGGCCGCCGACGCGACGCCGACCCGAGCCGACACGGCCCGGGCATTGAAGCCGAGCGCCTTCAGCTCGTACGCAATCGCTTCGGCCTGCGGACCGCCCAGCAGCATCGGCACGGCGAGCCCGTACGGCGGCACGGGCGCCATCACGGCCGCTTCGACATAGTGGCCGCCGGCGGCTTCGATCCGTTGCTGGCCGTGCTGTTTCATCGTCGGCGATACCGAGTTGATGTCGATGAAGGTCTGGCCCGGCCGGATGCACGCGGCCACGGCGTCGGCAACGTCGGCATCGGACGATGCCGTGACGGCGGAGACGATCCACCGCACATCGCGGACTGCATCGGCGAGGGTCGGTGCGACCCGCACGTTCAGGCGCGCGGCCCTGTTGCGCATCGCGGGCGCGGCGTGCGCGTCGTCGAGCAGCCGGTCGTACATCGTCACGCGCACGTTTCGCGCGGCCAGTGCGCCGCCCAGCAGGCCGCCGGCTTCGCCGAATCCGATGAATGCGATCGTCGAATCGTTCATGCGTGTTGCTCCTTCACGATTGGGGATAGCGGCCGTCACGACGGACGGTATCCGGCGCGCTTATGACGGCGCCGCGAATCGACGCCGCGCCGACCGGCCACTGCGGGATATTGTCGGTTCATCGCAGAAGCGCATGCCATGCGAACCCGCCGCGACAGCCATGCGCTTTCCTTATCGCCCGACGGCAGCATGCGGCGCGCGCGCCACCTCGGTCGCCACGATGCGGATCGCGTCGATCAACGCGCGTGCGGCCGGTGACGGCGGGCTGCCGGTGCGCGTCATCAACCCGATATCGCGCGTCGTCTCGCGCATCGGCGGGACGTCGAGCACGGCCAGCAAGCCCGAATCGCACTCGTAACGCAGTTGCTGCGCGGACAGCACCGCGAGCATGTCGGTGTGCAGCAGCAGGCCGCGGATCACCGCGAGGTCGGCCGTCTCGACCGTCGGCATCGGCGGCTTGAGCTTCATCCGTCGAAACAGCGCTTCGAACAGGCCGCGTGCGGGCGAATGAATGCGCGGCAGGATCCATTGCGCACTGGCGAGGCTCTTGATGCCGAGGTTGCGTACGCTGGCGAGCGGGTGATCGCGCCGCGCCAGCACGACGAGGCTCTCCGACATCAACCGTTCGTTTCCGAGGTCGCTTGTCGGGTCGCTCGCGCGCAGCGCGCCGAGGATGAAGTCGATATCGCCCGCGCGCACGCCCGCGACGAGCGCTTCGTACGCGCTTTCGTCGGTGATCACGCGCACTTTCGGGAAGCGCGTGACGACGCGTGCGACGGCCTCGGGCAGCATCAGCGTGCGGCCGAGCGGCAGCGCGCCGACGGTCACGACGCCCTGGATGCTGCCGTGCAGCGCCGCGACGTCGTCGGCGACATGCCGCAATTCGTTTAGCGCGCGCCGCACGTGCAGCAGGAAGGTTTCGCCGTCCGTCGTCAGCAGCAGGCCGCGCGGATGGCGATGGAACAGCGCGAATCCCGCGCCGCTTTCGAGAATCCGGATCGCGCTGCTGACGGCCGGCTGCGTGACGCCGAGCGTGCGTGCGGCGCTCGGCATGTGCCGGTGCCGCGCGAGCGTCGAGAACAGTTGAAGCCGCCGCGTGTTGAGCAGGTAGGCGGGCAGCCCGCCCTCGGCCGAGGCCCGCCGGCGCGACTGGCGCAGCGCGCACCAGTTCGCCAGTTCGCCGAGTTCGGCGAACACGCGCTCGCCGCGCTTCAACACCGCGCGCCCAACCGGCGTCGCGAGCATGCCCGACGGTTTGCGGTCGAACAGCGGCTCGCCGAGCGCCGTTTCGATTTCCTGCACGGCGCGCGTGACGGCCGATTGCGCACGAAACAGCGTCGCGGCCGCGCGGCTCACGCTGCCGGTGTCGGCCACACGCTGCACCGCGTACAGGCAGGCGAGGTTCGGGAGTTCGGTGTCGTCCATGGGCGGTCGGGTGCGGACGGGCCGCGTGGCATGCCGGTGGGGGCGCAGCGCGCCGGCGGCAGATGTCGAACGACTTTACCGGAACGGCGGCGCAGCAGCTTGCATCGTGCTTATCGGCCTATCTGTTTTGTTTATCGGGTTCGGCGAGCGGGGGCCGATGGCGGGGCCGGCGGCCCGGCGCGAGCCCGGGCGCGGGCGCCATATCCGGCGGGCGTTCCGGCGATCCATCGGATGAATGGCGTCGTGCCGAACGACTCGGACGTCATGCCATTTCGACGAAATTTAAGGGTTTCCCCCGACTACGTGGTGCGATCGTCGGTTGCGTACTTTCGATCCCGGCAGCCGCATCGGCACAGTTGCCGGCGTAGCGGACCGCCATCTGATTCATTGTTTGTCCGACCACCCCGGGCGTTCCGCAAGCGATGCGCCCATCTGACGAGCGAGGCAGTGCAATGGGACGACAGCAGACGTTGGGAGCCGGCAAGCCGGCGGGCGGCATGCACGCCGATGCATCGCCGGACCGGGCCGCGTGGGCGGACACGGTGCGCGCGGGCGTTCGCGGCGGCGTGGCCGGCGCGGTGCTGATCTGGGTTTACGAGGCGCTGGTCTGGGTCGGTGCGCAGCACCTGATGCCGCTGGCCGGCATCCCACGCAACGCGACGGGGCTCGTGTTCGGCAAGGGCGTGCAGGATGCGCTCGGCATCGGATCGTATTTCATCGGCACCGCGATTCATTTCGCGTTCGCGATGGCGTGGGGCATCGTGTTCGCGGCGATCTGGCCGTGGTTCCGCCGGCGCGGCTTCGAAGCGACGTTCGTCGCGCTGTTCTTCGCGATCGTCGCGTGGATCGTGATGCACGTGATGATCATGATCGCGTCGAGCAACCACCCGAACTACTTCGACCCGAACGTGATCATCGGCGGGTTCATGTCGCACTTTGTCTTCACCGTCCCGCTCGCGCTGGTCGTCAAGCACAGCCTGGCGTCACAACCGCGCGGCTACGCGTAGCCAGCAGACGTACACCATTCATTCTGTCGCGGACGGCCGGGCTGGCCGGGCCGCAATCGAGCAATACGAAGGAGCATTGGCATGGCACGGATCATCGGGGGCATCGCGGCCTCCCACACGCCCACGATCGGGTTCGCGTTCGACAAGAACAAGCGCGACGACCCCGTGTGGGCACCGATCTTCGAGAACTTCGCGCCGCTGGCCGCGTGGCTCGCCGACCGGCGCCCCGACGTGCTGCTGTTCATCTACAACGACCACGTCACGTCGTTCTTCTTCGATCACTACTCGGCGTTCGCCCTTGGCGTCGGGCCGCAGTGGCATCCGGCCGACGAAGGCGGCGGCGCGCGCGACCTGCCGCCGATCGCCGGGCACCCGGCGTTTGCCGCGCACATCGGCCAGTCGCTGATGGCCGACGAGTTCGACATGTCGTTCTTCCAGAACAAGCCGCTCGATCACGGCTGCTTCTCGCCGCTGTCGGTGCTGTGCCCGCACCAGCCCGACTGGCCGGTGCGACTGGTGCCGCTGCAAATGGGCGTGCTGCAGTTGCCGGTGCCGTCCGCGCGCCGCTTCTACCGGCTCGGCCAGGCGCTGCGCCGCGGGATCGAAAGCTATCCGGAAGATCTGCGCGTCGCGATCGTCGCGACGGGCGGGCTGTCGCACCAGGTGCACGGCGAACGCGCGGGCTTCAATCATCCCGAATGGGACGCCCGCTTTCTCGACCTGCTCGAGCGCGACCCCGAACGTCTCGCCGGCATGCCGCTCGCCGAATACGCGACGCTCGGCGGCTACGAAGGCGCCGAGGTCGTGATGTGGCTCACGATGCGCGGCGCGTTGCCGGCCGGCGTCGTGTGCCGGCATCGCAGCTACTACCTGCCGTCGATGACGGGCATCGCGACGGCCGTCTACGAGCCGGCGGATACCGGCATCGACACGGCGGCGGCCGAACGGCACCGGCAGCGGATCGCGGCCGAGCTCGCCGGTGTCGAGCAGTTGCCGGGCACCTATCCGTTCACGATCGAGAAGGCGGTCGACGCGTACCGGATCAACGACTACCTGCACCGGATGATCGAGCCCGCGCATCGCGCGCTGTTTCTGAGCGACCCCGAGGCGAGCTTCGACGCGGCCGGCCTCAGCGAGCAGGAGCGCGACCTGATCCGCCGGCGCGACTGGCCGGGCCTGCTGCGTTACGGCGTGATCTTCTTCCTGCTGGAGAAGCTCGGCGCGGTGACGGGCGTCTCGAACCTGCACATCTACGCGGCGATGCGCGGCGAATCGCTGGAGGCGTTCCAGCGCACCCGGAACGCGCCCGGCGCGCTGTATTCGGTCGCGGGCAAGAGTGCGGGGCCGCTCGGCTGGGATGGCGCGGAGCAGCCGCGCAACACGTAACACGTGACGGGTGACGGGTGACGGGTGACGGGTGACGGGTGACGGGTGACGAAGGCGCGTGACCATGCGCCTTCGTCTCGCGAATTCGGCACCGTATCAAGCCATATAAATAGGATGACGAATCGAAATGATCGATCGTCGCCAAGGAGACAGGAGAGACATGATGGGAAGCGGAAAGGTAATCGACATCAAGTCGTTCATCGACGACCGGCCGGTGACGCGCTATCAGTGGCTGCTGGTCGTGCTGTGCTGCCTCGTCGTGATCGCCGACGGGATGGACGTCGCGATCATGGGTTTCGTCGCGCCGTCGATCATCCATGACTGGGCGATCTCGCGGCCCGAGTTCGGTCTCGTGATGAGCGCGGCGCCGATCGGCCTGGTGATCGGCGCGCTGGTGGCCGGCCCGAGCGCGGACCGGTTCGGGCGCAAGCGCGTGCTGATCGCGTCGGTGTTCCTGTTCGGCGTGTTCACGATCGTGACGGCCCAGGCGCATACGCCGTTCGAGATGGCGATGCTGCGGCTGCTGACGGGTATCGGCCTCGGCGCGGCGATGCCGAACACGACGACGCTGCTGTCGGAGTACGCGCCGAAGCGGATGCGCGCGCTGATGATCACGGTGATGTTCACGGGCTTCAATCTCGGCTCGGCGCTGATCGGGTTCGTCGCGGGCTGGCTGATACCGCTGCATGGCTGGCGCGCGGTGCTGCTGTTCGGCGGCACGCTGCCGCTGCTGCTGATTCCGCTGCAGCTGTGGCTGCTGCCCGAATCGGCCCGGCTGCTGGCCGTGCGCGGCGCGCCGTCGCAGCGCATCGCCGCGTTGCTGAACCGCGTGTGCGGCGGGCAGTTTGCCGGCAACGAAACATTCGTGTCGAACGAACCGCCGCTGCCGACGCGCAGGCCGATCGGCGTGCTGTTCTCGCAAGGCTACGGGTTCGTCACCGTGTCGCTGTGGATCACGTATTTCATGGGCCTGCTCGTGATCTACCTGCTGACGGGCTGGCTGCCGACGCTGATCAAGGATGCGGGCCTGTCCGTCAGCACGGCCGCGAACGTGACCGCGATGTTCCAGATCGGCGGCACGATCGGCGCGATCGGCGTCGGCTGGCTGATGGACAAGGTGCGGCCGGCGCCGGTGATCGGCGCCGCGTATCTCGGCGGCGGGCTGTGCGTGGCCGTGCTCGCATGGGCCGGTGCGCTGTCGTCGTCGCTCGCGCTGCTGGTGTTCGCGGCCGGCTTTTTCATGAGCGGCGCGCAGACGGGGCTGAACGCGTATGCGCCGGGACGCTACCCGACGGTCGCGCGTGCCACCGGCGTGAGCTGGATGCTCGGGATGGGGCGCTTCGGCAGCATCTTCGGCTCCGCGATCGGCGGTGCGCTGCTGGGGCTCGGCTGGAAGTTCGACGCGATCCTGTCGATGCTCGCGGTGCCGGCCACGCTGGCCGCGATCGCGATCATGACGTCGCAGCGCGCCCCCGCGCCCGAACCGCAGGAACTGGAAAACCCGGCGCACTGAGCGCGCCGCGCCGAACCGGCGCGGCGGCCGGCAGGCGGCGGAACACGTCATCACACGCAGGAGTTGCAATGATCATCGACATTCACGGCCACTACACCACCGCGCCGAAGGCGCTGGAGGCGTGGCGCAATCGCCAGGTCGCGGCGATCAACAGCCCGTCGGAGCGGCCGAAAGTCTCCGAGCTGCACATCGGCGACGACGAGCTGCGCGAATCGATCGAGCTCAACCAGCTCAGGCTGATGCGCGAGCGCGGCCTCGACCTGACGATCTTCAGCCCGCGCGCGAGCTTCATGGCGCATCACATTGGCGATTTCAGCGTGTCGAGCACGTGGGCGGCCGTGTGCAACGAGCTGTGCCACCGCGTGCACCAGCTGTTTCCCGATCACTTCGTGCCGGCCGCGATGCTGCCGCAGAGCCCGGGCGTGGATGTCGCGACCTGCATTCCGGAACTGGTCCGGTGCGTCGATGAATACGGCAACGTCGCGATCAACCTGAATCCCGATCCGTCCGGCGGCCACTGGACGAGCCCGCCGCTGTCGGACCGCTACTGGTACCCGGTCTACGAGAAGATGGTCGAGTACGACATTCCCGCGATGATCCACGTGAGCACGAGCTGCAACGCGTGCTTCCACACGACGGGCGCGCACTACCTGAACGCCGATACGACCGCCTTCATGCAGTGCCTGACTTCCGACCTGTTCCGCGATTTCCCGACGCTGCGCTTCGTGATCCCGCACGGCGGCGGCGCGGTGCCGTATCACTGGGGACGGTTTCGCGGGCTCGCACAGGAGCTGAAGAAGCCGCTGCTGAAGGATCACCTGCTGAACAACGTGTTCTTCGACACGTGCGTGTATCACCAGCCCGGCATCGACCTGCTGACCGGCGTGATCCCGGTCGACAACATCCTGTTCGCGAGCGAGATGATCGGCGCGGTGCGCGGGATCGATCCCGACACGGGCCACTACTACGACGACACGAAGCGCTACATCGACGCGTCGTCGCTCGATGCGCATGCGCGGCACAAGATCTACGAAGGCAATGCCCGGCGCGTCTATCCGCGTCTGGATGCACAACTGAAAGCGAAGGGGCAGTGATCATGAACGAACTCGGCGTGGTTTACCGCACGATCCACCGCGCAGACGCAGACGTCGCCGCGCGGCTTGGTGCGCTCGGCTCGGCGACGGTGCACGAGGCGATGGGCCGCACCGGCCTGATGAAACCGTACATGCGGCCGATTTACCCGCGCGCGCTGGCGTCCGGCACGGCCGTCACCGTGCTGCTGCATCCGGGCGACAACTGGATGATGCATGTCGCGGCCGAGCAGATCCGGCCGGGCGACGTGGTCGTCGCGGCGATCACTGCCGACTGCACCGACGGCTATTTCGGCGACCTGCTCGCAACGAGCTTCAAGGCGCGCGGCGCGCAGGCGCTGATCATCGACGCGGGCGTGCGCGACGTCGCGGTGCTCGAGGCGATGCAGTTCCCGGTGTGGAGCAAGGCGATCTCTGCGAAAGGCACGATCAAGGCGACGCTCGGCTCGGTGAACGTGCCGGTCGTGTGTGCCGGTGCGCTCGTCCATCCCGGCGACGTGATCGTCGCGGACGACGACGGGGTGGTGGCGGTGCCTGCCGCGCGAGCCGCCGACGTGCTCGACAAGGCGATCGCGCGCGAGACGAACGAAGCCGCGAAGCGCGCGAAGCTCGCGTCGGGTGTGCTGGGCCTCGACATGTACGACATGCGCGAGCCGCTGCGCCAGGCCGGCCTGCGCTATATCGACTGATGGGGGCGGCGGAGATGACGCGGACTGCATGCGCGACGACAACGGTCGCCGGCATTTCGTCGATGGCGACGCGGCCGGTGCTGGCGCGACTGGCTGCCGCCCACGCGGACGAAACGGGGTGCCGCGTGTCGATCACGTCCGTCGGCGGTGTCGACGCGGCGCGGCGCGTGCGGGCCGGCGAGCCGTTCGATTTCGTCGTGCTCGCAGCCGACGCGATCGAGCGGCTTGCGGCCGATGGCCATGTCGACGCGAGCAGCCGGGTGGATGTCGCGCGTTCCGGCATCGCCGTTGCGGTGGCGGCAGGCGCGGCGCGGCCGGAGATCGGCACCGAAGCGGAGGTGCGCGACACGATCCTGCGCGCGGGCCGGATCGGCTATTCGACGGGGCCGAGCGGCGCGCACCTGAATCGCCTGTTCGTACGCTGGGGCATCGCGGACGCGATTGCGCCGCGCATCGTCCAGGCGCCGCCCGGCGTGCCGGTCGGCGAGCTGATCGCGGCGGGCGATGTCGATCTCGGCTTCCAGCAGTGGAGCGAGCTGATGCATGTGCCGGGCATCAACGTCGTCGGCGTATTGCCGGAGGCCATTCAGGCCGTCACGGTGTTTTCCGCCGCGGTGTGCCGTACGGCACACGATCGCGCGGCTGCCGCACGGTTTCTTGCTTACCTGGCATCGCCGCAGGCCGATCGCATCAAGCGCGAACACGGGATGGAGCCGGCGTAGGGCCGAACGGCGCCGGGGCGGCAGTGGCGCGCCGGAATCGATAAACGGATCAGATGGGAATCCGTCGTCTTCGCAACGCGTGTACGCAGTGAGCTTAGTTATTCTGATGAAGAAGGCAGTCGCATGAAGGTTCGATTCACTCGAGGTATCGCAGACGTTTCGTGAAGTCGCCGCATCGCCACCTGACGACGATGCGGCAAGCCAACCAGAACGACAGGAGACAGGAATGGAGACGAACTGCAGGGCAGGGTGGAGCGTGCGCGCGTGGCGTCGCGCGGCAGGCATGCGGCGCGATGCGCTGATCCGGATGCTGGCGATCGGCATGATGGCGTTGTGCGCGATGTTGGCCGGCTGGTCGAGCGCGGCGAGCGCTGCCAGTGCCGCGAGCGCGGCCGGCAGCCTCGCGAATCTTCCGGCGGTGATGCCCGCGATGTCGTGCCCGGCCGTCGCGGCGCTCGACCTGAGCGGCGTGACCGACGGCACCGTCACGATCACGTCGGCGGTGCTGCTGCCGGCCGGCACGGTCGTCGGCAACAACCCGCTGCCGGCACCCGTGTGCGACGTGAAAGGCACGATCGGGCCGGGCGCGTCGCTGTTCGAGCTGCAACTGCCGACGCAGAGCTGGACACAACGCTATCTGCAGACGGGCTGCGGCGGACTGTGCGGCAACCTGTCGGTCAATGCGCCGATGGCGTCGACCTGCGTGCCGGTGACCAACGGGACGATCGCGATGGCCGCGACCGACATGGGCCACGAAGGCGGTAACGACGGCGCATGGGCGCTCGACCCGAAGGCGAAGCTCGACTTCGCGTATCGCGCCGAGCACGCCACCGCGCAGGTGGCCAAGGCGATCATCGGCAAGTTCTACGCGCGGCCCGTACGCTATGCGTACTTCGACGGCTGCTCGGACGGTGGCCGCGAAGCGCTGATGGAAGCGCAGCGCTTTCCCGACGATTTCGACGGCATCGCGGCCGGTGCGCCCGCGAACGACCTGATCGTGCAGAACACGCTCCATCACGCATGGCCGGCCGCGGTCAACACGGACTCGAAGACGGGCAATGCGATCCTGCTTGCCGGCAAGCTGCCGATGCTGCATGCGGCGGTGCTCAAGGCGTGCGACGGGCTCGATGGCGTGGTCGACGGCGTGATCGACAACCCACGCGCGTGCCGGTTCGATCCCGCGACGCTGGTGTGCGCGGCCGGTCAATCGACCGCGACGTGCCTGACGCCGCAGGAAGCCGACGTCGTGCGCCACATCCACGACGGTGCGACCACGGCGAACGGCACGCGTCTCGAACCGCTCGTGTCGCGCGAATGGGGCTCGGAGCTGAACTGGAGCCTGTTCGTGCCGGCAACCGCCACCGCGCCGAGCGGCACGATCAGCTTCGTGCTGCCGTTCCTGCGCTATCTCGACTACTACAACGCGTCGTACCCGTCCGCGACGATCGGCGACCTGAAGTTCACGCTTGACGCATTCGCGAAGACGGTGCCGGTGTCGAACTACCTGGCCGCGACCGATCCGGATCTCGGCCACTTCGCCGGCCGCGGCGGCAAGCTGCTGCTGTGGCATGGGCTCGAGGATCAGCACATCTCGCCGCGTTCGAGCATCGCGTATTACGAAGCGATGAAGAAGACCATGGGCGACGCGCAGGTCGATCGCTTCGCACGCTTCTATCTGTTCCCGGGTGTTGCGCACTGCGGCGGCGGGCAGGGGCCGGACGTGTTCGACGTCCTCACGCCGCTGATGGCGTGGACCGAGACGGGCGCGACACCCGGCAAGATCGTCGCGTCGATCGTCGATGCGAACGGCAACACGACGCGCACGCGTCCGGTGTTTCCGTATCCGGCCACCGCGCGCTACACGGGCAGCGGCAGCACCGACGACGCGGCGAACTTCGTCGCCGATACGCCGAAGGCCGACCCGACCGTCGACCTGCACTGGGCCGGCGAATGGCTGTACTCGCCGGGCTACGAGGCGCAGTGCCGGGTCAGTGGTTCGCAGCTCGTCTGCACGGGCGGCAACGGCTGGCGTGCGTACCGTCCGTAACGCCCGCGAGCAGGGTGCTCGCAACCATCAAGACAATTCATTCACTCGAGAAGACAAGGAAGGAGACGGATACATGAAGCAACAGGCATTGCGGATGGCGCTGACGTCCGGCGTCGCGCTGGCCGCTGTCGCGCCGGCGTTTGCGCAGAGCAGCGTCACGCTGTACGGGATCGTCGACAACGGCATCGGCTACCAGAGCAACGCGACGACGGTCGGCTCGACGAGCGGCGGGAAGTCGGTCGTCAGGATGAACCAGGGCGTGTGGGCCGGCAGCCGCTTCGGGCTGAAGGGCAGCGAGGATCTCGGCGGCGGCACGAAGGCGATCTTCACGCTCGAATCGGGCTTCAATTCGGCGACGGGAGCCGCGCAGTACACCGACGCGATCTTCGGGCGCCAGGCGTGGGTCGGGCTGACCAACGCCACGTACGGCACGCTGACCGCCGGCCGGCAATATGCGTCGTATTACCAGACGATGTCGCCGTTCAGCCCGACCACGTGGATCACCGGCTACTACGGCGCGCACCCGGGCGACGTCGACGGGCTCGACACGATCTACCGCGCGAACAACACGATCGAGTACACGTCGCCGAAATGGTACGGCGTGACGCTGAGCGGTTCCTACTCGCTCGGCGGCGTGGCCGGCAGCACGAACGCGGGCTCGACGTGGGCAACCGGCATCCAGTACGCGGCCGGCCCGTTCGGCGCCGGCGTCGCGTTCGAGCGCGTGAACAACGCGAACACGGCTGGCGGCGCGTGGGGCGCGAACTCGACGACGTCGAACGGCGGTTCGCAGATCGGCGTGTCGGCGGTCACGAACGGCTACCAGACCGCGAAGGCGCAGCAGCGGTTCGCGGTGGGCCTCAGCTACCGGTTCAGCGATGCGTGGGACGCGACGGCGACGTACACCAACACCGAGTACATCCCGGGCGCGGCGTCGAAGTTCTTCAATACCGCGATCTTCAACACGGCCGGCGCGGTGCTGCACTGGAAGCCGTCGGCGGTCTGGGATTTCGGCGCCGGCTATGCGTACACGCGTGCGACGGAATCGAACGGCATCACCGACAGCGCGCAGTATCACCAGTTCAACCTGTCGCAGTACTACTCGCTGTCGAAGCGCACGGGGCTGTACCTGCTCGAAGCGTACCAGCACGCGAAGGGCAAGACGCTCGGCACGAGCGGCGCGGGCAGCATCGTCGACGCGACCGCGACGCTGGGCGACGGGTTCAACACGGCGCCGTCGTCGACCGGCAACCAGTTCGGATTCGGCGCGGGGATCATCCACCGGTTCTGATGCGGGCATGACCGCACGCGCGGCCAGCCTCGACGGCTGGCGGCGCGGCGTCGCGTCCCTTCATGCGATGGCGCTCAGCGCCCCGTTTTCAACTGCGCCCACAGCCGGTTCTGCAGCCGGCGAATCTCGGGCGGCATCGGCTTGAGCAGCGTCATCTTGCTCAGTACCTCGTCGGCCGGATACACCGACGGATCGCGAGAGATCGCGGGCTTCACGTACTGGCGCGCGGCCTTGTTCGCGGTCGGATAGAACACCGCGTTGGTGATCCCGGCATTGACCTTCGGATCCTGCACGTAGTTGATCCACTTCAGCGCGGCGTCGCGGTTCGGCGCGTCCTTCGGGATCACCATCATGTCGAACCACAGCAGCCCGCCTTCCTTCGGGTTCGCGAAGCGGATCTCGTACGGGCGCTTCGCTTCGGCGGTACGACGGTGCGCGATGCCGACGTCGCCCGAATAGCCGAACGCCACGCACAGATCGTTGTTCGCGAGATCGTTGATGTAGCCCGACGAGTTGAACTGCGTGATGTACGGGCGCACCTTCTTCAGCACCTCGTACGCCGCACGATAGTCGGCCGGGTTCGTGCTGTTCGGATCCTTGCCCATGTACTGCAGTGTGGCCGCGAACACGTCGACGGCCTGGTCGAGGAACGACACGCCGCAGCTTTTCAGCTTGGCCATGTTGGCCGGATCGAACACCAGCGCCCAGCTGTCGACCGGCGCCTTGTCGCCGAGCACCTTCTTCACGGCCTGCACGTTGTAGCCGATGCCGTCCGTGCCGTAGGCCCACGGCACGCCGTACTGGTTGCCCGGATCGGCATCGGCGACCATCTTCATCAGCAGCGGATCGAGGTTCGACAGGTTTGGCAGCTTCGACTTGTCGAGCGGCTGGTAGACGCTCGCCTGGATCTGCTTGGCCATGTAGTTCGACGTCGGCACGACGATGTCGTAGCCGGAATTCCCCGACATCAGTTTCGCCTGCAGCGTGTCGTCGCTGTCGTAGTTGTCGTAGCGGACGTGGAGGCCCGTCTGCTTCTGGAAGGTCGGGATCGTGTCCGGCGCGATGTAGTCGGACCAGTTGTAGATGTTCAGTTCGCCGGCCGCGTGGGCGGTCGTGCCGGCGGCCGCGGCGGCCGACAGGATGGCGGCGGTTGCCATGGCGCGGCGAAGCGTGCGGATTCGCATGACGTAGTCTTCCATTTCAGTGCGCGTGTCGATCCGCGAGGGGCGGATCGTTGCGCGACGGTTCATCGGATGAAGCGGGCGTGCGCGGCCGCCGCTCGCGGTGAGCGAGCGTGGTGCACGGCGATCAGGAGTCCGTTCGCTCGCGAGCCGGCCCGCGCGCAAGCGAAGCGCGAGCCGATCCCGTCACCGGTCGGATGACGCGGCGAGCAGATCGAACGGAGTCAGGGAAAGGGGCGGGGCGCTAAGGCAGCAGCGATGCCACGTCGTC
Source organism: Burkholderia sp. Ac-20384 (assembly GCF_017104605.1). Lineage (NCBI taxonomy): Bacteria > Pseudomonadati > Pseudomonadota > Betaproteobacteria > Burkholderiales > Burkholderiaceae > Burkholderia > Burkholderia sp. Ac-20384. The sequence goes on from NZ_JAAGPE010000003.1 coordinate 52,963, forward strand.
GGTATGGATCGCGACGTAGGCACGCGCGGCGACGGCGTTGTGACGGCGAACGGAGCGGCGGGACAGGATGGTGTAGATCGACAGAGGCAGGCGAGGGCTTTGCCAGCCGTCACTGTCGTCGGAGGACGCGATCGTCGCGCGCAGGTTGCGCGCATCGCCTCGTCTCCACCGCACCAGCGGGCCACGAAATCTCACGATTACTCTCGACCGGGTTGTTGAAAGTATTGAACACCTGGCGATTCGCCAGCGACTGTCGCTTCAGGTTTCGGTCATCGCATTTGCCGCGCGGCGGCATCGGCTTCGTGACGCGAATTGAAAGCTTGGCGGACACCTGAATCGCCTGAAAATGACGCTTCCATGAATCATCAGGTAAATCACTGTAAGGATGTCTCAGGATTTTCCCTAATCATTCGAGCTCCGTGGAACGCGCGTGGCGCGATGGCGATGCCGGTCGAACCGCGCTCGCGAAGGGGGCTTTGCCGGTCTGGATACGCTCGAGGTGATGAGAATATTCGACGGCTTGCGGCACGGATTACCCCGGACGATGGCGGGAAAGGCAGCCGAAGGACCCTGATGACAAGGTTTGTAAAGTCGGACAGAATGCGTCGGCCTGTCGTGCGTTGGTGAAAGTCGTTCCGAAAAAGACAACCATCCGATCATCCCGACTGGGGGCCCGCGATATGTCCCATCCCGTGTTTCTGGAGAGCCCGCCGTGGCCGCGCATGCCTGAAGGCCGCAAAGGCGAATTGCACGCCTATTTCGCGGCGGGCGGCCCGTCGCTCGAAGCGAACGCGTTCGTGCCGCTGTTCTGGCGGGTGCTGTTCGGACCCGACGACGTGCGCTTCGCCTATCGCATCGACGATTTCGATCCGGAAGACCAGGCCGACGAACTCGACGAATATCTGGAAGGTGCGACGCCCGAGGAGCGCGACGCGCGCTATCCGTATCTGGTCACGACGAAGGCGAGCGCGCTGGCACGTGCGGCCGCACGCCGGGACAACCTCGTCGATTTGCTCGGTGAGCGCTACCGTTCGATCTACGACGCATTCGTCGACTACGTCGCGATCGCGTTCGGGGAATTCGTGCTGGTTCGCACGAGCGGATTGCCGGACGTGAGCGAAACCACGGACGCGTTCGCGACCGAACTCGCGCAGGTTGCGTTGCTGGAGCGACAGAAGCATGTCGATGCAGGCCTGGCCCGCGAGATCCAGGAACTGCGGCGCGCGCCAGATGCCGACGCCGTATGGCGGGTGACGGGATCGGGCGACGCGCACGCCGACGTCCACCCGTGGCCGAGCCATGCGCTGGCCGATGCGTTTCCTGCGTGCGCGCCGCGCGCAAGGCCGGTGGCGCCGATCCCGCACGATGCGGCGGACAAGCCGCGCTATCGGCCGAGAAACCGGCTGGATAACGTGCTTGAATGGGGCGCGGCCTGCGTGTTTGCGGCCGCGTTCATCGGAACGTGGATCACGACGAAGTCGATCTGGCTCGCGATCGTGGTGACCGCCGTCGTGACCGCGATGCTCGTGTGGGGCATCGTGCGCGTGCAGCGTGTCAAGTGATGCGTCTGCCGCGCGTCGCGTTATGCGTTCGCCTTTTACATCGAGCGCGACGCGTTCATCCTGTTCCGACGACGTCGTCTGCCGCAAATCCCGATGAAATCCTGGAATGACGTCCTAATTGCAGCCGATCCGCCCGTACGATTTCAATGAGTACATTTTCATTTTTAAGCATATGTGTCGCCATCACCTTTGTCGTCGGGTGGTCGATCGTTTTTCTGACAAGAATATTCAGGAAGAAGCAAATCACCTGGGGTGACGTCAAGACGTGGAGCAAGAATGTATTTGATTCGCTCTTCGGGATGGGGTAGCGCGACAAGCGTGTGGGCGGGTTGCCATACACGTTTCGCAGCGCCCATTGAAAATCGTGGGCCGATTGCAGGCAGCGCGAGACGGTCGTGTCGACAGACCATCAGGGCACGCGCGGCGAAAACGGCGACGTCCCGTCGACCCTCAACCGCCCGACGGCCCCGGCCGGCTGAAGCGCTGCTCGACCACCTCGGTTCCCCAATGCGTGCCCGCGGATTCGTCGGTCAGCGCGAAGCCGAACGACTCGTACAGATGGCGTGCCGAGTCGAGCCCCTTGAACGTCCACAGGTAGGTTTCGCGAAACCGCTGCGCATCGACGAAGCGCATGGCTTCCGTCATGAGCCGGCGGCCGATGCCCGACCCGCGCAGCGCATCGTTCACGATGAACCAGCGCAGGTGTGCGACGCCCGTTGCCGGGTCGCCGTCGATCGCGAGCGACGCGAGCGTCCGCCCGTCTTCCTGGCATAGCCAAAGCGCCTTGCCGTCGGCCGGCAGCGCACCGGCGAACTCGGCCAGCTCGGTCGCCACCCGCTTTTCGAAAAAGGCGCCGAAGCCCCAGTGTTCCGAATAAAAACGCGCGTGAAGGCCCGCGATATCGCCGATACAGCCCGGTTGGTAGCCTTCGCGAATCGATGGCGCATCGAGTGCCGCAACAGGCGCCTTGGCGGCGTTGTCCTGCGCGAGCGCATCGGCATACAGCGCGAGCGAGCGCAGCAGTGCCTGCTGGTCGGCGGGCACCATGCGGCGCAGCGCATTCGACACCTGATCCGTCGCGAACGTGTCGATTCGCTTCTGGAGCTTTTTTCCGTCGGCGGTCAGGTACAGCTCGATCGCGCGCGCATCGTCGCTCGACACGCGCCGCTCCACGACCCCGGCCGCTTCGAGCCGGGCGAGTTGCCGGCTCGTGTTCGACTTGTCCAGCCGCAGGATGTTGCCCAGATCGCGGGCGTTGATGCCGGGCGCCATCCCGATCTCGAGAATCGCGTGAACGGCCGAAGGCGCCCAGTCGCTGTCGGCCAGCGTCGCGCGCATGAAGCCGAGCTCGCGAACCAGTTTGCGGGAGAAGTCGCGCAGCTCGAGGATGGTGGCTTCGCGAGGCTTGGCGGGAGCGTCGATGAGGTCCATGGTTGGCCCGAAAAGGTTGCGGATCGCAATCAATAATAGTTGCGGGTCGCAACTTGATCAAGGTGGATTTTCAGGGGGACGGGTTGTGCCGGGCGCGGCGTTTCCGGCGCCGGGAGTCGGCGTGAAGCGACGCGGCGGCGAGTGGTACTGGCGCGGATGGCGGAGTGCCGCGAACCGGTCGCATACTGGGTGTATCCGGACGGCCTGCGATGCGAACGTGGGCGTCGGCCGGTCATCGATCCGCGGCCGCGGACTATGGAGCTCACCATGAACCATCTGAAGCCGATCACGATTGCATTGCTTGCCGGATGCGGCATCAGCGCCGGCGCGGCCTACGCTGCCGGCAGCATGGATGCGCCGCCTTGCAGCGCGGCGCATGCGGCGGATCAGGGCGGGATCGCCGCGGTGCCGGGCACGTCGGTCCGCAGCTTTTCGACCGCCGGTTGTTCGGGCGCGGTGCTGCAGGGCGAACGGGCCACCGCGACGGTCAACGGCGACCGCGTCGAACTGCGGGACGGCACCGTCTATGTGAACGGCCGTTCGTACGGCGCCGTCACGCCCGCGCAAACGGTCGAATACGAAGCCGCGCACGAGCGGCGCACGTTGAAAGTCGACGGAGTCGTCCGCACGCCGGTACGCTGAGTAGCAGCCCAGGCCCAGGCGCGCGGCAACCGCGCCGTGCTCATTCGACCAGCGTCAGCCGGCCGTCGCTGAGCAGCACCTCGCGCCCGATCCACGCGGCATCGACGCGCGGCAGCACGGCCGACGGCTTGCGCAGCTCGCGCAGCAGCGTCGCGCCGTGGGACAGCCGGCCGCCCATGCGCGCAATCACGGCGCGCGCGGCCTGGTACTGCGCGTGCCGGCCCGGATCGAGCGTGTCTTCCAGCAGGATGTCGTGGCCGAGCACACCTTGCGTGTGGCCCGGATAGATCATGAAGCCGGCTGCCTCGTCGGTGCCTTCGCTGCCGTCCTGCCAGAAGCTGCCGTTGCGTTCGCGGCGATCGGGATGGGGCGCGAACCACGCGTCGCGGTCGGCAGCCGGCATCGCGTGATGCAGGCGGAAGAACACGCGCATCAGGTTGTCGCGATACCACTCGCGTACCTGCAGATACCAGCCGCGCATGCCGGGCGCGCCGAGCGTGTGGAGCATGCGGACCGGCAGCGGCCAGTCGGGAAACGCCTGCAGCGGCAGGTCGGTGGGCGCGGGCCGTGCGGTGCCCGGATCGGTTTCCCACGGCAGCCGGTGCGGGCTGTGGTCGAGCTGGCCGTATGCGGTCGGTGGCCGGCCCCACAGTGCGCCGCCGCTGCTGGCCAGCGATGACGCGATGCACAGGTTGCCCTGCACGACGAACACGTAGAAGCGCGTGAACCAGTCGGCCAGTTGCTGGCCGTCGGCGCGTTGCGCGACGAGCGTCGCGAGTTCCTGGTCGAAGCGCTGCAAGCCGCGCTCGAGTGTCGGCAGATGTCCGCGCGCGACGCGCAGCATGCGCCAGAACACCGGCAGCGAACGCAGCAGCCGCAGCGGGCGCCAGCGCAGCGGCGGCGTTGCGCCGCCGATCTCGCCGCTGTAGTTGCCGGCCGACACGCCCCAGTCGGCGAGACGGGCGAGGAACAGGTCGTTGTTGATGTACGACGCACCGCCATAGAGCGCGGTGAATGGTTCGTTGTCCTGCAGTACGCGTGCATCCCAGCGCGCCATGATGGCGGGGATGCTGCCGGCCGCGCGTCGTTGCGCATACTCGACCAGCCGGCTCGGCTGCGGCGGCAGGATCTCGGCAATGTTGGCGGCGGTCAGGTGTCGATGCCAGCCGTAGCTGCTGATCGGACGGTACTGCAGCAGCCACAGCTGCTGGCCGTCCCACGCCCATTCGACGTCGCCCGGCACGTAGTGGAACGCGCGCAGCACGCGCTGCAGGAAGGCCCACAGCTGCGTCGCGCTCAGGCCGTGCGCGGCCGGGAACGTGCCGCGCTGCCAGGGCTCGCCGAGCCGCGACAGGATCGCGCGTTGCGGGCTGGCCTGTCCGTCGGCGAGCGTTTCGAGGTGGCCTTCCACCCACTCGACCTCAACCGCGAGATGCCGCACGAAGGCAATGCCGGACAGCACCGGCGTGATGAAGCGCTGCACGACCGTTTCCTCGAGGCCGCCATCGAGCAGCTCGGCCACGCGGGCGGCCGCCTGCGCTGCCGGGACGCGCAGGAACGTCGTGTGCAGGCCGGCGTTGGCCGCATCGGCCTGGTCTTCACCGTGGCTCGACGAGCGGATCGCCCACTCGGCATCGGGCTGGCTCGCGAGAAAGCCGGGCAGGCGCGGATCGTCCGCGCGAGTCAGCGACAGCGCGGGCGGCACGGGCAGGCCGGCCATCGTGGCCAGCGCGAGGCGCCCGCCCTTGGTGTGCGCGACGAAGCCGGCATCGCCTGCTTCGAGCCATTGCACGAATGCCGCCGGTGCGTCGATCCACGGGTAGTGTCCCCAGCCGGCCTGCAGCGTGACCGTGAGGTCGGCGCGCGCGAGGATGGCCGACCATGCGGCGGCCTGGCGCATGCCGAGCACGTTGTCCTGGTCGCCCCACACGAGTTCGATGCGATCGGCGACCCACTCGAGCAGCGGCAGCGCGGTATCGGCGCGCACGAGATCCCAGTGCGGCAGGAACGCGCGGCAGCGCGCATAGCCGGCGCCCATGCGGCTGTATTGCGCATGTGTCCAGGTGAGGTTCGAGAACTTGCGGGCGAACAGTGTCGGGCAGTGCGCGAGCAGCCAGTGGATCGTCTTGCGCAGCGGTTTCGGCGCCATCAGTTTCGGCAGGCGCCGTTCCCACAGGAACGCGCCGACGGGCGCGAGCAGCACGCTGCGGCTGAAGTGGCCGGGGCGTCGCTGCAATGCGTGCAGCACCAGCAGCGCATTCACGCCGACCGCCATGATCGCGTGGCCCGGCTCGGTCGCGTCCAGCAGCGCTTGCGCATACGCGGCGAGATCTTCGCAGGGCGGTGCGGGGTTGTCGCCGAAGCCCGGCAGTTCCAGCGGCACGGGCCGGTAATGCCGGAAGTGGGGCAGTGCATCGTCCCACCAGTCGGCCGCGCTGCCGTTGCCGGCGAGGAGGTACAGGATCGGTTTGCTCATGGAAGCGTCATCGGCGGGCGATCGTCGCGATGGCGCGCGCGGTCGAGGCGGCGCGGCGCCGTTTGCGGATGCCACGGGTCTTGTTCGTGTTGTCTTGTTCGCGTTGCGCCGGTGCGAGTGGAATGGCGAAGCGGCCCCGCTCGGCATGATGCTTGATTGTCGCGGGCATTTTACGCGAGTCGGTTCCATGCGATCTTCATTCCGCGTGGCGGATTGTCAGATGCGTGATCGATGCGCATGCCCGGGGGGCGATTGAAAGAGATGCGTTGCGGCCGGATGGGGATCCGGATTGAAATGCGCACTTCTGCGGGATGAGTGACAAGCGAGAGCGTGCCGGCTGGCAGTTCGACAGACGCTCGCTTGATCGATAAAGCAAGATGAGGCGGTATCGGGCGTATGGCACCGCCGCCTCGTGGCGCGACGTGTCAGGCGACTTCAAACAGACCGGCTGCACCCATTCCACCCCCCACGCACATGGAGACGACCACGTAGCGCACACCACGTCGCTTGCCTTCGATCAGCGCATGGCCGACCAGGCGCGCGCCCGTCATCCCGTACGGATGGCCGATCGAAATGGCGCCACCGTTGACGTTGTACCGGGCCGGATCGATGCCGAGCTTGTCGCGACAGTACAGTACCTGGCAGGCAAATGCCTCGTTCAGCTCCCACAACCCGATATCGTCGATCGTCAGTCCGTGAAGTTTCAGCAGCTTCGGAATCGCGTAGAGGGGGCCGATGCCCATCTCTTCGGGCGCGTTGCCGACGACGGTCATGCCACGATAGATGCCGAGCGGTGCCACGCCGAGCTGCTGCGCGGTTTTCGCGTTCATCAGCACGCAGGCGCTGGCGCCGTCCGAAAGCTGGCTGGCATTGCCGGCCGTCACGACGCCGCCGTCGACCACCGGTGCGAGGGCGCCGAGCGATTCAAGCGTCGTGCCGGGACGGTTCCCTTCATCCTGGGCGAGCGTGACTTCCTTCAGCGACGTCTGGCCGGTGGCTTTGTCGACAACCAGCATCTGCGTGGTGATCGGGACGATCTCGTCCGAAAAGCGGCCTTCCGCTTGCGCGGCGGCAGTACGAAGCTGCGAATCGAGCGCGTACTGATCCTGTACTTCCCGTGAGATCCCGTACTTGCGGGAAACGAACTCGGCGGTCTCGAGCATCGACATGTAAGCCGTGGGCTGCGCGGCCAGCACATTGGGATCCTGCTCGGCACGCATCCATTCGAAGTAGCGGTTCTGTACGGCAGAGATGTTTTCCTGGCCGCCCGCGACGACCACCGCCATCCCGTCAACCATGATCTGCTTGGCGGCAGTCGCGATTGCCATCAGGCCGGATGCGCACTGACGGTCGAGCGTTTGCGCGCCGACTGAATGGGGCAAGCCGGCCGCCAGGACGCCGTTGCGGGCGATGTTGAGGCTGGCCGTTCCGGCGTTGAGCACCGATCCGATCACGGCATCTTCGATACGGTCGGGCTCGACGCCCGCGCGCAGGACAGCATGCCGGATGGCATGGCCGAGGAGGGTGGGCGAGTGCGTCGCGTTGAATGCGCCGCGATACGCCTTGCCGATCGGCGTGCGCGCGGTGGAAACGATAACGGCATCAGTCATTTGATTTCCTTGTGAATGGAATGGCGAAAATGAAATGGAATCGCGATGTGTCGCTCAGAACCACTGCTCCTGCATCTTCAGCGGCGTTGTCTCGACCGGATTGAGGACGGCCAGCCATCCGGCCACTTTCGGCATTTCCCATCCGAAGAAATAGTCGCAGGCGGCGAGCTTGCCGCGATGGAAGTCGCTGCCGGTCGGGCCGTTCTCGAGCGTGTGCGCGACGATGGCCTGATCGAGCCAAAGCCAACCGACGACGACATGGCCAAACGCTTCAAGATAGGCGGCCGCATTCGCCAGCTGGAGCTCGGGGTCGTCGAGCCGGTGCAACTTGTCGGTGACGATGCGGATGCGCTCCCACGCGCAATCGAGCGTGCTGGCATGGCGCTGGAGCGAATCGTTCGACCGCGCGCGGGAGACCGTGCCGGAGATTTTCCTGTCGAGGAGCGTCATGGCCGCACTGCCGTTCGCACGCGTCTTCCGGCCAAGCAGGTCGAGCGCCTGGATGCCGAACGTGCCTTCGTGTATCGGATTGAGCCGGTTGTCACGGTAGAACTGCTCGACGTTGTACTCGCGCGTGTACCCGTAGCCGCCATGAACCTGAATGGCGAGATCGTTGGCGACGAGACCCCATTGAGACGACCAGCTCTTGACGACCGGCGTGAGCAGGTCGAGCAGGCACTGGGCCTCCGCTCGGGTGTGGGTGCCTTCAAGCGAATGAACATCGTCGCTGAGACGCGCCGCATACAGGCACAACGCGAGCGCGCCGGAGACATACGCCTTCTGCGCCAGCAGCATGCGCCGGACATCGGCGTGACGAATGATGGGCGCCTGGGGAGCGGCTGTCGAACGTTCGCCGCGTGTCCGTCCCTGCAGGCGCGTTTTTGCGTAATCCAGCGCGTGCAGGTAGCCCGTATAGCCGATCGCGGCAGCGCCGAGGCCGACCGAGATTCGCGCCTCGTTCATCATGTGGAACATGTAGGCGAGCCCCTTGCCGGGCTCGCCGACGATTTCGCCGATCGCGCCCGCCTCGCCGTCCGGGCGGAAGCGCCCCTCACCGAAATTCAGCAGGCAATTGACTGTGCCGCGGTAACCCATCTTGTGATTGATGCCGGCCAGGACGACATCGTTGCGCTCACCCGGCAGTCCGTTGGCGTCGATCAGCTTGCGCGGAACCGTGAAGAGCGAAATGCCCTGAATGCCCGGAGGAAGCTGGCCGTTCTCGTCCGGAATCTTCGCCAGCACCAGGTGCACGATGTTCTCGGCGATCTCGTGATCGCCGCCGGAGATCCACATCTTGTTGCCGAACAGCCGGTAGCGGCCGTCCGCACCCGGGACCGCGCGCGTGCGGATATCGGCAAGGCTCGACCCGGCTTGCGGCTCCGACAGGCACATCGTGCCGAAGCACCGCCCTTCCGACATGGCCTTGACGTAGTGCTCCACCCGGGCCCGTTCCCCGTGAGCCATCAGCAGGTTCGCATTGGCGATAGTGAGAAACGGGTAACCTGCGGTTCCCGGATTGGCCGCGAGCAAATACGCCATGCCGGCCCGCTCCACGGTGCTCGGCAAGCTCATGCCGTCCCACTCGGCAGGGAACGCGGCGCTGACCAGGCCGGCATCTGCAAATGCGCGCAATGCGACACCCACCTCGGGGTTGATGGTGACGCGTTCACCATCAAATACGGGTTCGTTGCTGTCGTTCTTCTTGTTGTGAGGGTTGAAGAGATCCGTGGCGAGCGATTCGTAGACATCCAGCACCGAGGTGTAGTCGAATCGATCCTGCCCGGCGAACCGTTGGCGGCTGGCAAGGGATTCGACCTGCAGCCAGTCGAAAAGGATGAACTCCACGTCGCGACGGGAGAGGGTGAGTTCGCTAGTCATGGAATCGAATGGATGAGTATGCCGCGACCTTCACGGATGTCGCGAAGCGTGGTTTAAATTGAGGAATCCATATGAATGAAATCGAAACAACGGATCCCGGAAGGCATCGCCGGATGCTATGTGTTGATCAGCGTCAGCCACTCCGCGACAAGGGCGGGTTTGGGGTGATCCTCGATTTCCACGACGACACTCAACGTCAGCTGGAGGCTCGTGGCGCTTCGCGGCGTGACTTGCTTCAACGTGAAGCGTCCACGAATGCGTTCTCCACAGCGAACCGGGGTAATGAAGCGCACGCTGTTCAACCCGTAGTTCACTGAATTCTGTTGCCCTTCAACCGCGGGGAGGATGTTGAAAGCCCACGCGGACAGCAGCGAAAGCGTGAGAAACCCGTGCGCGATCGTGCGGCCGAATGGCCCCGAACGTGCAAGCTCCTCGTCGACATGAATCGATTGCCAGTCACCGGTGACGTCGGCAAAGGCATTGATCGAATTCTGTTCGATGGCGAACCATTCGGATACGCCGAGTTCCTTGCCGACCAGAGCGGATAGCCGGGATAGGGCAGGCGAGACGCCTGCACTGTGCCGATCGTCCACCTGATGGCCGTCTGCATCGCAGTGTGCGTCGCCTGATATCGTGTTCGACGCGTCATTCATGAGCCTGCTCCGTTGCGCTCGTCGACGCGAGGCGGGCTTTCTTCAATTCGATATCGCCCTGGGCAGCGCCGGATACGGGAACCGTCTCGCCGCTTCGATCTGCCACTTCGTCCAGGCGTTGAGCGAGCTGATGAGGCACCTGGTCGCCGGTTCCGAGATGGATGCCGGGCGTCAACGTGATATGGGCGGCCTCGAAACTTCCCGCGCCGGCGCACAGCACCATTCGATTCGGTGCGTCCTCGCCGGCAAGTACCGCGACCGCGGGGCTGACGGACGCAGGCGACAGCGCGTCGAGCACGTCGGCCGACATCAGGCCCTCGAGCATGCGCGTACCGGCCGTCGGGGCCAGGCAGTTCACGCGAATGTTGTATCGCTCGCCCTCGATAGCGAGGGTCTGCATCAGGCCAACCAGCGCCATTTTCGCCGCGCCGTAGTTCGATTGCCCGAAATTGCCGTACAGGCCCGACGACGAAGTGGTCATCACGATGCGCCCGTACTGCTGTTCCCGCATGGTTTCCCACACGGCCTTCGTGCAGTTGACCGCGCCCATCAGGTGAACTTCGATCACCGCGCGAAAATCGTCGAGCGTCATCTTGCTGAAGCTCTTGTCGCGCAGGATGCCGGCATTGTTCACCAGGATGTCGATGCGCCCCCAGCGCGACAGCACGTGATCGACCATCTGCTGAACCTGTTCGGCATCGGTCACCGATGCGCTGTTTGCCATCGCCTCGCCACCGGCGGCGACGATTTCGTCGACGACTTTTTGTGCAGCCGTGGCGGAACCCCCTCTGCCGTTCACATCGCTGCCCAGATCGTTGACCACGACTTTTGCCCCTAGCCGGGCGAGCAACAGCGCATGCTCGCGCCCGAGTCCGGCGCCGGCACCGGTCACGATCGCAACGCGATTAGTCAGGTCAATTTTCATGGGTTGTCTCGTTCAGGGTGATTTTGTCGTGGCCTGCGAACGTGCGCGGTGGAATCCCGGGGCGACGCGCGATCGGGCGCGTTACCGCGGAACGGTGCCAGCCGCGATGGTGGCGCTGACGCCGCGCATTGCAGGAAAATCTTAAGTCGTACATTTGTACGAATTTGGTTCGGTCCAGATGCAGTCAATCAGACGCTAAATGGAGCGAGTTGAACCCATGATAGGAGGCGTGAAGAACTGCGTCAATCGTTTTTCGATCACTTGTACAAATTTACTCGGAAGGTCGTCCGGCATACCCCAGCATGTCGAACGCCGCCATGAACGTGGGGCGAAGCTCGCTGAGTGCCGCGACGCCGGCGCCGGTCGCCAGCAAGCGGATCTGCATGCCGGTGAAGAGGCCGGAAATCAGTAGCCCGTTTGCTGTCGAAGCGTCGGCGTTGAACTTGGCGAGCAGCCGCAGCCAGGCCCGGCTCCGGTCGCTGATCCATTGACCGACCATGGGCCTGAGCGTCGGTTGCCGTGCGGCTTCCACTTCGACGGCGAGTGTGGCCAGGTTGAAATCGCTGAACTGCGTGATCTCCCGGGTAAGGGTCGCGGTGGTCAGGTCGGCAATCTGATCCAGCGATGCGGTTGCCAGATCGATTCCGCTCACACTTTCGCGGTAGCGAGCTTTCGCGGCTTCGTAGAGGCATTCGCGCGCTGCGTGGATCAGCGTGCTGACGGGCTTGAAGTAGTACGACGGAACGGCGGGGGCGACGCCGGCTTGCGAAGCGACGGAGCGCCCTGTGACGGCACCGGCACCGTGCGAAGCCATCAGCTGGATGGCCGCATTCAGCAAGTGCTCGCGGGTCTCCCGCCCTTTGCTGCGTTTGGCGGCCTCCTCCGGCGCGGTGGAGGTATCGGGTGGCGGTACGGCGGCCGGTATGTCGAGGCCGGTTGAAAGGCAGGCCGACACCTCATCCGGGGTCAGGCCCAGCGACAGGCTGATGAACAGCAAGCCGATGGTCCGGTCGATGGTTGCCTGGACGGAAAGCGGCTCGCTGTCGGCACCGAGAAGCGCGGCAATATCCGTCCAGATTTCGCGGAGCTTGGCATACCAGGCGGTCGCCAGCGTTCGGGAACTGTCGTTGCGAGCGGAAATCAGCATGATTTCGCACCAGGCAATCGATCGCAGCCGCTCCCGTCCGACGGCATTGCGTAACAGGTCGACCAGGAACCGGTCGAACGCGACGCGACCCGACGTCAGTGCCGCCTGCCGCGCGACGAAGCCGCGAAAGCGCGTCACGTAATCATCGAGGAGTACCGACGACGCATGTTCGAGCAGATCGAACTTCGACGCATAGTGGTAGGTCGTGGCTGCAAGCGGTACCTGTGCACGGGCGGCGACGTCACGATGCGTCAGGCCGGCTTCGCCGATTTCGCCGAGCAGTTGAATGGTGGCGTGGGCGATCCGCTCCCGCGTGACGTGCGAGCGGTGTTGCTTCGGTTGCCGTCCAGATTCCGCTTTAGGAAGCATGAGGTGTCGATTTCCGGTTTCACTGATGCGCCATTCTGCCAAATGTTCGGGCCCGATCGAAGCATGCGTCGGATATTCGGCAGGAAGATCGGGCAAGACGGTGAACCGGTTCATCCGCCGGAGACGATCGTTTGGAGGATGGACCGTTCGTGCAATCCGCGCGGCAGTGCCAAGCTGCGCGCGACGCAAAGTCGTACACGGATGGATCGAGTGGGGTGACCTGAAACGCAGGCCGTAACGCCTCGCGACGGCCACGACCGACAGTTCAGGACATGACGTTGCAGATTGGGGTCCCTCTGGAGGCGGCCCGCGAGGAGCGGCGCGTAATGACCGTTCCCGACGTCGTCGAAAAGCTGATCAAGCTCGGGCTTTCGGTGGCCGTACAAAGCGGCGCCGGCACCGGCGCGAACTTCAGCGATGACGACTACCGCACGGCCGGCGCCGAAGTCGTGCCGACGGCCGCCGATCTATGGGGCCGCAGCGATATCGTCCTCACGGTGCGTCCACCGAGGTGCTGCGGCCGCCGCATGGACGACCATCGCCAAGGCGACTCGGAACGGATCGTGGTGGATCGAGGGGCCTGCCGGGTTCTTCTGGGCGCCGATTGCCGCCAATCGGCTCAAGAAGGCGGGGTGGAGCGGATCGCTCCTGTTGAAGACGGTTGCGTGGGCATTCGCGCTGCTCTTCCTGTTCGGCTTTTCCCGGAACTCGACGCACTCGCGTCCGCGTGCGAGATGGTCGTCGTACTGGTGTTGCCGTTGTGGATGTTGTGGTTCGGCTGGCAGCTGCTGCGACGCGCGGGCAAGGTCGTGGCAGCGAGCCCGGTTGCTGTCGGGTAGCGGGTTGAGAGACCGCGCGGGATCGAAATCGGCGTGTGACCGGTGCGACGTCGCACCGGCCCGCAGACGAATCAGTGCGTGGCGGTTGCCACGACCGCTTCGGCAGGGCTGCCGGGCGGCTGGCCCGTCTGCCGGCGCGAGCGGCCCGAGCTGAGGTACGCGGCGATCGAGTCCTGCGTGATCTCGCCGAGCCATGCGCCATCGGGGTCGAGCACCGGCATCCACGACGCGCTGTACTGGTACATCTTCGACAGCACGATGCGCAGGTTGTCGTCCGCCGCGACACCGGCCGGGAACGGCGTCACGCGCTCGCCGCACACGCCGCCGTCGGAGCGCGCCGCGCGGCGTGTCACGTAGCCGAGCGCGCGGCCCGCGTCGTCGAGCACGGTCAGGTAGCGGCAGTCGGTTTCGTCCATCACGGCGAGCGCGTGCGCGAGCGGCGTATCGACCCGTGCCGTTTCGGGTTGCGTGGCGGCGTCGCCGGCCTTCACGAGCAGCAGGCGCTTGAGCGTGCTGTCCTGGCCCACGAACTGCGCGACGAACTCGTCGCGCGGGCGTGCGAGCAGCGTGTCGGGGTGATCGTATTGCACGAGCTGGCCGCGCCGGAACACGGCGATGCGATCGCCCAGCTTGATCGCTTCGTCGATATCGTGGCTCACCATGATCACGGTCTTGTTCAGTTGCCGCTGCATCTGGAAAAACTCGTTCTGGATCGATTCGCGATTGATCGGATCGACCGCGCCGAACGGCTCGTCCATCAGTAGCACGGGCGGATCGGCGGCCAGCGCGCGAATCACGCCGATACGCTGCTGCTGCCCGCCCGAGAGCTCGCGCGGATAGCGTTTCAGGTACAGCTTCGGATCGAGCGCGACCATCGCCATCAGGTCGCGCGCGCGTTCGGCGCAGCGCTTCTTGTCCCAGCCCAGCAGGCGCGGCACGACGGTGATGTTTTCTTCGATCGTCATGTTCGGGAACAACCCGATCTGCTGGATCACGTAGCCGATGTGGCGCCGCAGGTCGACCTCGTTCAGTTGCGCCGTATCCTCGCCGTTGATCAGCACGCGGCCGGACGTGGGGGCGATCAGCCGGTTGATCATCTTGAGCGTGGTGGTCTTGCCGCAGCCCGACGGGCCGAGGAACACGCAGATTTCGCCCTCGGCCACCGACAGGCTCACGGCGTCGACGGCGCGCACGGCCTGGCCGTCCTTGCGGGTGAAGGTCTTGGTCAGTTTGTCGAGTTCGATCATGTTTTCTGCACTCCCTTCGGTGTCAATGCACGCTGCAGCATCTGCAGGAGCCGGTCGGCGACGATCGCGAGCAGGCTCACGAGCACCGCGCCCACCAGCAGTTTCATCATGCTGCTCTGGCCGATGGCGCGCAGGATCAGCGTGCCGAGCCCGCCCGCGCCGACCACGGCGGCGATCGTCATCACGCCGATGTTCATCACGACCGCGGTACGCACGCCCGCGAGGATCACGGGCACCGCGAGCGGCAGGTCGACGAGCCGCAGGCGCTGCCACGCGGTCATGCCGATGCCGGTGCCGGCTTCCTTGATGCCCGCATCCACGTTGTGCAGCGCCAGGTAGGTGTTGCGCATGATCGGCAGCAGCGAATACAGGAATACGGCCGTGATCGCGGGGGCGGCGCCGATGCCCTGGCCGAAGCGCGAGAAGAACGGGATCATCAGGCCGAACAGCGCGATGGACGGCAGCGTGAGCACGATGGTCGCGATACCGAGCAGCGGCCCGGCGAGCCAGTCGTGGCGGTTGATCAGGATGCCGAGCGGCACGCCGGCCACGATCGCGCAGCCCACGGCGATGCCGACCAGCCAGATGTGCTGCAGTGTGAGTTGCAGCAGTTCGGGCCAGCTCGACGCGAGATAGTCGAATACGCTCATCGGTTCTCCTTCAAGGCAGCTTGTGCGTGCGCAGGAACGCGTCGGCGACGTCGCGCGGCGACTTGCCGTCGAGGTCGACCTCCTTGGCCATCGCCTGCATCACGTCGTTGTCGAGCGCGGCCGACAGCGCATTGAGCTGCGTCGCGAGCTTCGGATTGCGATCGAGCGCGTCCTTGCGCACCACGGGCGTTGCGTTGTACGGCGGGAAGAAGTGCTTGTCGTCCTCGAGCGGCACGATGCCGAAGCCCTTCACGCGTCCGTCGGTCGTGTAGACGAGGCCGATCTTCAGCTGGTTGTTGTGCAGCGCCGTGTAGACGAGCCCCGGGTCCATCTGCTTCAACTGCGCGCGGCTGAACTGCATGCCGTACGCGGCGAGCAGCGGCTTCAGCCCGTCGGGGCGATTCGCGAATTCCGCGTCCATCCCGAACACGTAGTGCTTCGCGGCCGGATCGGTCTTCAGGTGCTCGGCGAGCTGCGAGACGGTTCGGATGCCGGTGGCCTGCGCGAGCGGGCTGGGCAGGCCGATCGCGTAGGTGTCGTTGAGCGGCGACGCGTCGAGCCAGACGAGCCCGCGCGGCACGTCGAGCGCCTTGACGCGCCGGTACATCTCCTCGGGCGACAGCTTGTCGTTGATCTTGTTGTAGACGAGCGCGGCGGTGCCCGTGTAATCCCACATGAGATCGAACTGGCCGTTCTCCAGTGCGCTGCGCGCGAGCGTGCTGCCGAGACCCGAACGGACTTCCACGTCGTAGCCGCGCGAGCGCAGGTATTGCGCGGTAACTTCCGCGAGCACGTATTGCTCGGTGAAGTTCTTCGCGCCCAGCACGAGCTTCGACGCGCATGCCGGTGCGCTCGCCGCCATGCACAACGCGGCTGCGGCACACAGGCGCGCGATCGATCGAATGGTGCGGTGGAGCGTCATGCCGCACCTCCGTGACGTGCGAGCCAATGGCGGCTGCCGGCCGCGACGATGCCGTCCAGCACGAGCGCGAGGATCGCGGTGAGCGATGCGCCGAGCAGCAGCAGCGGCTGGTTGTCGAGATAGATGCCGGGGAAAATCAGCGAGCCGAGACTGTCGGCGCCGATCAGGTACGCGAGCGGAGCCGTCCCGACGTTGATTGCGAGCGCGGTGCGCACGCCGCCGACGATGATCGGCAGCGCATCGGGCAACTCCACGCGCACGAGCGATTGCCAGCCCGTCATGCCGATGCCCTTCGCGGCTTCGCGCAGCGCGGCCGGCACGTTCTTCATGCCTTCGTAGGTATTGCGCGTGATGGGCAGCAGCGACGCGAGGAACAGCGCGACGATCGCGGGCACGTTGCCGATGCCGAAGATGCCGAGCGCGATGGCGAGCACGGCGAGCGACGGGATCGTGTTGCCGATGTTGAAGACCTGCATGAAGCGCTCGGCCTGATGCTGGAATCGCGGCCGGCTCAGCAGCACGCCGGCCGGTACGCCCACGGCGATCGCGAGCGCCATCGAATAGACGACCAGCAGCATGTGCTGGCCCGCGTAGTACGCGAGATCGTCCGCGCGCTGGCTGAACGTGTCGGCGCCGATGCCGCGCGCGAGCGCCCAGGCGATGGCGACGATGGCTATCAGGCTGCCCAACAGCTGGACAGTGCGTCGAGTCATGAAGATACACCCCCTCAATCTCGGTGCGGCACACGCGCAGGCGCGCGCCGCGTTGACGCCGGATGGCGCCGCGATGGAAGTTCGTGATCCCGGCATGGCCGCGATTTGAACTGACGGAAACAGTCCTGCCGGCCGCACCGATGTGCGACTGGCGTTCGAGTGAACGCAACGCTGCGTTCGTCTGATTGTCATGTTCAGCCCGGCAGCGCCGTAACGGCGAGGCGCGCTCGAGCAGGGCACCGTCATGAGACGGCATGGATGCGGCTGGCGTGAACCCTGCCGCTGGGGCCGGAGGCCCCCTTGACGTGGCGAAACGGATGCATGCGCAACGAATTGCGAAATGACATCACGTTGCGCACGAGATCATGCTTTTTGTGATGAAGTTGGGGCGAGTATAGAGTAATCGAATGATCGCGTCTACCTTGGAGGCGATCGCGAATGCGCACCGCCGATCGTGCGGGTGCGCTGAACCAGCGGTGGATCAGGCGTATGGAAAATGATTCGAATTCCGAATTGATCGACGCGACAGTCGTCTCGAAACGGATTTCGCGAGCGGCCTCGCGTCATGCTTGAAGGTCACGCGCCACCGTGTATCCGCACGAAGCCGTGGCGCGTCCGGCTCATTCGCCGACGTCCGGATCGGCGCGCGGCGTCCTGCCGGTCCAGCGCCGATACGCATGGCGGAAACTGCGCGGCTCGCTGTAGCCGAGGCGCTCCGCAATCGCCGCGACCGTCAGCTCGGGGTCGTCCAGCATCCGCACCGCCTCGTCGCGGCGCACGTCGTCGAGCAGCGTCTGAAACGTGAGGCCATCCTTGTCGAGCCGCCTGCGTAGCGTGCGCTCCGTCAGGTGCAGTGCGTTCGCAAGTGACGTCATCGACTTGAAACGCGCGAGGTCGCGCGCCATCAGCTCCTTCGCGCGATCGGCGAAGCGCGTGCCGACCGACGCGGCCCACTGCCGCTCGAGCGCTTCGCACTGCCCGTGCAGCGCATTGAAGCTGACTTCGTTCGCGAGCAGCGGCATCTCCGTGCCGTTCACCGACGTGAACACAAGCCGGTTGTCGCCCGCATTGAACGCAATCTTGCAGCCGAAGTGGCGCGCGTAGTCGGCCGCATTGCGCGGCGCGCGGCGCGCGAGCTGCACCTGCGCGGGCCAGACCGGCTTGCCGACGAGATCGGACACGATCAGGCGCAGGCTCGACAGGCACATGTCGACCTGGAACACCTCGAGATCGGGCTCGCCGTTGTAGCGGCTGATGGTCACGCTCATGCCGTCCGCGTGCGCATCGATACGCACGTCGAAATACAGCCCCATGAACAGCGGAAACTGGCCCATGCACCGGAATGCCTGCATCACCGAGCCGCTGATCAGCATCGCGTAGCCGGCGAGGCCGAGCGTCGACACGTGCAGCCGCGCACCGATCGACAGCCCGATCGACGGCACGCCGCTGCACTGCAGCAGGTTGTGGAAGCAGCGCTGCTCCTGGCCGCGATTCACGTGCAGGTTCGGCGACGCGACTTCGTCCGCGCCGAGCCCCGTGCCTTCGAGCAGCGCGGCGCCGTCGATATGCCGCACGCGGCACTCGTCCAGCGCGACCGCGATCGCGTGGACGGTGGCGGGAATGTCCTCCTGGCGTCCGGCCGGACGCGCGAGGCCGAGCGACGAGCGCAGGCTGCGTTCGGCCCGGCTCTGGGTGGGATGGGAGCGGCTGTTCATGGGGCTGACGGGGCGACGGGGTCGCGTAGAACATAGCCGGAATGTCCGCAAAACGCCAGTGCGGCACAGCAGCATGCATGGTTCGCCGGCGCGCCATGCGGCAGCATGTCCGGAAATATCCCCTGATTACGTCCGCTTTTCTCATTCGTGGTCGATTTTTTGGCGCACCACACTTTGCTCCAGTCGTGCGCCGCCGGCCGTGCCGGGCGAACGAGTGTTGAAGCCGTGAACGCCACCCACGTGAGGACAGCATGGACAACGACAGCCCAGGTCGATACGCATCAGCCGCCGCGACGCAGGACTTCGGCGCGCACGCGATGCGAGGCGACGCGGACGAACGCCGCAAGCCCCATCTGCTCGGGCTCGCGACGCTGGTGATCTTCGGCCTCGCGTACATGCTGCCGATGACGGTGTTCACGACCTACGGGATCGTCACGAGCGAGACGAACGGGCATCTCACGGCCGCGTATGCGGTCACGCTGATCGCGATGCTGTTCACCGCGCGCAGCTACGGGCACATGGCGCGGCTGATGCCGAGCGCCGGCTCCGCCTATACGTTCGCGAGCCGCAACTTCGGCACGTCGGCCGGCTTCATGGTCGGCTGGGCGTTGCTGATGGACTACCTGTTCATCCCGATGATCAGCTACCTCGCGATCGGCATCTACATGAAGCAGATCTTCCCCGGCGTGCCGGCCGGCGTGTGGGTCGTCGGCAGCATCGTGCTGATCACCGGGCTGAACATCGTCGGCATCCGGCTCGTCAATCGCGTGAACCTGATCCTGATCGCGAGCCAGCTCGTGTTCATCGCGATCTTCTTCGTCGCTTCCGCGCGGGTCGCGGCGGGCGACGGGCTGTCGATGGCTGTCGCGCTGCCGTCGTCGGGCGATGCGCGTGCAATCTTCGCCGGGTCCGCGATCCTGTGCCTGTCGTTCCTCGGTTTCGATGCGGTCACCACGCTGTCGGAGGAAACACGCGAGCCGAAGCGTACGGTGCCGCGCGCGATCCTGCTCTGCACGCTGGCGAGCGGCGTGCTGTTCATGCTGGTCGCCTACGTCGGGCAAGTGGTGTTTCCCGACTGGCACGCATTCAAGGATCTCGATTCGGCCAGCCTCGAACTGATGCGGCGTATCGGCGGCGGCACGCTGTCGGCGTTCTTCGTCGCGGTGTACGTGGCCGGCTGTTTCGCGAGCGCGATGGCCGGGCAGGCGAGCGTGACGCGCGTGCTGTTCGCGATGGGCCGCGACCGGGTGCTGCCCGAACGCGTATTCGGCCACCTGCATGCGCGGTTGCGCACGCCGGTGCGCGCGACGCTCGCGGTCGGCATCGTGTCGCTGTCCGCGCTGTTCATCACGCTCGACCTCGCGTCGACGATGATCAGCTTTGGTGCGCTCGTCGCGTTCGCGGTCGTGAACCTGTGCGTGATGCGCAGCTATCTGTGCCGCCCCGAGCATCGCCGCTTCGCGGGCTGGATCACGTTCGGCGTGATGCCGGCGATCGGCTTCGCGATGAACGTGTGGCTCTGGTCGGGCCTGTCGCGCCAGACGTTCTACGTCGGCATCGGCTGGCTCGTGCTAGGACTCTGCCAGCTCGTGTGGCTGACGCGCGGCTTCACGCGCCCGGCGCCGACGCTGTCGATGAATTGAATGACAGGTGGCCGACTGCCGGCCGCCGGCTCTGAAACCCTGAAGGAGGAATGACCCATGAACGCTGTTGACGTCAATCTCGATGCGGACCTGCAGGCCATCGGCAAACGCCACCTGCTGATGCATTTCACGCACGCCGATGCGTATCGCGACCACGCGCTGACCGTGTTCGACCGCGGCGAAGGCTGCTGGCTCGTCGATCGCAACGGCAAGCGCTACTTCGACGGGCTGGCCGGGCTGTACTGCGTGCAGGTCGGATATAGCCACGGCGCGGAAATCGGCGACGCGATCCGCGAGCAGATGGTGCGACTGCCGTTCGCGACCAACTGGGGTGTCGGCCACGAGCCGGCGATCAAGCTCGCGCACAAGCTCGCGGCGCTCGCACCGGAAGGCCTGAACCGCGTGTTCTTCACGTCGAGCGGGTCGGAGTCGAACGAATCGGCGATCAAGCTGGTGCGCCAGTACCACCAGTCGCGCGGCGAACCGCAGCGGCGCAAGTTCATCGCGCGGCGCGTCGCGTATCACGGCACGTCGTTCGGCGCGCTCGCGCTGAACGGGATGACGAACTTCCGCAAGCATTTCGAGCCGCTGATGTCGGGCGTGCGGCACGTGGGCAACACGAAGCGCTACGGCCGACCGGTGGGCGAGACGGAAGCGCAGTTCACGCGCCACCTGCTCGACGAGATCGAATCGCTGATCGTGCAGGAAGGGCCGGATACCGTCGCCGCGATCGTCGTCGAGCCGCTGCAGAACGCGGGCGGCAGCCTGACGCCGCCGGCCGGTTATGCGGCCGGGCTGCGCGACATCTGCGACCGGCACGGCGTGCTGCTCGTCGCCGACGAGGTGATCTGCGGGTTCGGCCGGCTCGGCGAATATTTCGGCTCCGCGCGCTACGGGCTGAAGCCGGACATCATCACGTTCGCGAAAGGCATCGCGTCGGGCTATGTGCCGCTCGGTGGCGTGATCGCGAGCGACACGGTCGTCGACACGGTGCTCAATGGCCCGCAGCAGATGTTCCTGCACGGCGCGACCTACGGCGGCCACCCGGTCGCGTGCACGGCCGCGCTCGCGAACCTCGCGATCATGGAGCGCGAAGGCGTGCTCGAAAACGTCCGCAGCAATGAGGCCGTGTTCCGCCAGACGCTCGACGGCCTGCTCGAACTGCCGTGCGTCGGCGACGTGCGCGGCGACGGCTACCACTACTCGCTCGAACTCGTGACCGACAAGGCCGCGCGCCGCTGGGCGGCCGGCATCAGCGCGCAGGCGTTCGTGTCGACGCTGCTCGCCCCCGCGATCTTCGACGCGGGGCTGCTGTGCCGTGCCGGCGTGGATCACGAAGGCACGCCGATCGTGCAGTTCTCGCCGCCGCTCGTGATGTCGCGCGACGAGATCGTGTGGTTCGTCGCGAAGATCCGCGACATCCTCGTCGACACCTATGCACGCGCGACGCGCTGAGCGCGGCGTCCTTCATTTCAGGAGCATTCGATGCGAACGTCACAACAGTCCTATATCGCCGGCCAGTGGCTCGATCCGGCCGATGCGCAGTCGATCGACGTGATCGACCCGAGCACGGCGCGGCCCTATGCGCAGCTCAGGATCGGCGGCGCGGCCGATGTCGATCGCGCGGTCGGCGCGGCGAAGCGGGCTTTCGACACGTATTCGCGCTGGCCGGTGGACGAGCGCGTCGCGCTGCTGCGGCGCGTGCTCGAGATCTACCAGCGCCGCTACGAGGAGGTCGCGCAGACGATCAGCCAGGAGATGGGCGCACCGATCGCATTTGCGCGCGCGGCGCAGGCGGCGGTCGGCACCGCGCACCTCGAACAGACGATCCGCGCGCTGCAGTCGTTCCGTTTCAGCACGCAGACAGATTCGCTGCTGGTGTCGCACGAGCCGATCGGCGTGTGCGCGCTGATCACGCCGTGGAACTGGCCGATCAACCAGATCGTGTGCAAGGTCGCGCCGGCGCTCGCGGCCGGCTGCACGATGGTGCTCAAGCCGAGCGAGATCGCGCCGTTCAGCGCGATCCTGTTCGCGGAGATCCTGCACGAAGCCGGCGTGCCGCCCGGCGTGTTCAACCTCGTGCACGGCTACGGGCACGAAGTGGGCGACGCGCTGTCGCGGCATCCGGATGTCGACATGGTGTCCTTCACCGGTTCCACGCGCGCGGGCGTCGAAGTCGCGAAGGCGGCTGCCGATACCGTGAAGCGCGTGCACCAGGAGCTCGGCAGCAAGAGCCCGAACCTGATCCTGCCCGACGCCGACATCGAGGATGCGGTCACGCGCGGCGTGCGCAGCTGTTTCAGCAACAGTGGCCAGTCGTGCAATGCACCGACGCGCATGCTCGTGCATGTCGACCATCTGGCGCTGGCCGAGCAGGCCGCGCGGCGGGAGGCGGAACGCACGGTCGTCGGCGACCCGCGGTCGACGGAAACCGGCATCGGGCCGGTGGTCAGCCGCACGCAGTTCGACCGGATCCAGCACTTCATCCGGCTCGGGATCGAAGAAGGCGCCACGCTCGTCGCCGGCGGCCCGGGGCGGCCGGACGGGCTCGGTGACGGGTTCTACGTGCGGCCGACGGTATTCTCCAACGTCACGCCGGACATGGCGATTGCACGCGAGGAGATCTTCGGGCCGGTGCTCGCGATCATGACCTACCGCACCGAGGACGAGGCCGTCGCGCTCGCGAACGATTCGGTCTACGGGCTCGCGGCCTACGTGCAGACGAAGGATCCCGAGCGGGCGCGCAAGGTGGCGGCGCGGCTGCGGGTCGGAAACGTCCACATCAATTACCCGCCGTGGAACCCGGCCGCGCCGTTCGGTGGCTACAAGCGCTCGGGCAACGGCCGCGAATATGCGGAGTTCGGCCTCGTCGAGTATCTGGAGACGAAGGGCACGACAGGGTACGCTTGAGCGACGCGCGAATGCGCTGATCGGGCGGCGGCGTCCTGCGGGAAGGGACGCCGCGCCCCATTTCATCGATGGATCGATGGACTGATTGCGAGGATTTCGACGATGCAGACGATGGAGACGACCGAAGGCACGCGCGGCACGGCGGCGCGCACGGAGGGCCGGGTGCGATGAAGATCCTGATCGCGCGGATGAACCATGAGACCAACACGTTCTCGCCGGTGCCGACGCCGCTTGCCGCGTTCGGCCGCAACGGTCCCGACTGGGGCGACGACGCGTATCGCGCGAATCGCGGCATGCGCACCGCGATGGCCGCGTTCCTCGACGCGGCCGAGCGTGAAGGCGCCGAGATCGTGACGCCCGTGTCGGCGGCCGCGAACCCGAGCGGGCCCGTCGCGGCCGACGCGTATGCGGCGATCTGCGACGCGATCGTCGCGGCAGCGCCCGGCTGCGATGCGGTGATGCTCGACCTGCACGGCGCGATGGTTGCCGAACAAAGCGCGGACGGCGAGGGTGACCTGCTCGAGCGCGTGCGCGCGGCGCTGCCTGGCGCGCCGATCGCGGTCGCGCTCGACCTGCACGGGAACGTCACGCAGAAGATGATCGACCACGCGGACGTGATCGTCAGTTTCAAGACCTATCCGCACGTCGATATGTATGAAACCGGCGAGCATGCGGCGCGCGTGCTGCTGGACCGGCTGCACGGCCGCGCGCGGCCCGTGCTCGCGTGGCGGCAGCCGCCGCTGATGACGTCGACGCTGCGCAGCGCGAGTGCGGAAGGCGCGATGCGGCGCGCGGTGGAGGCCGCGCGCGCGGCCGAGGCCGACGGGATGCTCGCCGTATCGGTGCTGCCCGGCTTCTCGCTCGCGGACATTCCCGCGCCGTGCATCAGCATCGTCGTGGTGGGCGATGGCGACCGGGCCGCGGCCGATGCGGTGGCCGAGCGCATCGCAGGGCAGATCTGGGACGCGCGTGACGACTTCGTTTACCGCAGCGCAACGCTCACCGATTCAGTTGAGCACGCTGCAACGCTCGCGCGTGGTGCGGATCGCCCCGTGCTGATGCTCGATCACGGCGACAACTGCATGTCGGGCGGCCCGTGCGACACGATGGATCTGCTCGAGGCCGCGCTCGCGCACGGGCTGGACGGCATCGTCAGCGGGCCGCTGTGCGACCCGCAGGCCGTCGCGGCGCTGATCGACGCGGGTGTCGGCGCGACCGTCACGGTGCCGGTCGGCAACCGCCTGCCGTCGCACGGCGGCGTGCGGCGCACGCCGTTTCGCGCGACCGGCATCGTGCGCGCGCTCACCGACGGCGAATACGTGATCACGGGGCCGACCTACACGGGCCAGCGCGCGTACATGGGCCGCACGGCCGTGCTCGACATCGGCGCGGCCACGCTGGTCATCAGCGAGCGTACCCAGGAGCCGTGGGATCTCGGCGTGTTCGAGAGCGTCGGCGTCGATCCACGCCGCGCGCGCTTCCTGCTGCTGAAATCGCGGATGTATTGCCGGCCGGTGTTCGTGCCGATCGCGGCCGCGCTGGTCGAGTGCGACAGCCGTGGCGTGACGGGTTCGGACTACGGGTTGTTCCGTTACGAGCGGCTTGCGCGGCCCGTGTATCCGCTTGACGACGTCGGCGAGTGGTCGTCCGGCGCGCGACGGGCGGATTGACGGAAACAAACCGGGCGCGAGACGCCGGATTTGCCGGCTTTCGGGCATCATGCGGTGGCATCGACCCGTCGAGCAGCCGGGTCGATCCATCCATTGCGTCCGCAACCGATCCGGAGAACCGACCGCCATGCATTCGAATTCTTTCCGCCCGCGCAGCGCGCGCCTGCTCGCCGCGCTGACCCTCGCCACGACGGCCGTTGCCGCCCACGCCGCCGACTGGATCGTGTCCGGCAACGACGGCAAGTACCAGCGCGTCGAGGGCCGCGACACCTATCTGGCTTCGCCGCCCGCCGACACGCTGACGCTGCTCGACGCCAGCACGTTCCCGCCGAAGGTCGCGCTGCAGGTCGACGTCGAGAACGGCATCCAGGGGCCGCCGCAAGCCGTCGCGATAACGCCCGACGCGAAGCTCGCGCTCGTCGGCGCGCCGACGCGCTATGACACGGCTGCGAAGCAACTCGTGTTCGACACGTTCCTGCAGGTCGTGAATCTCGACGCCGCGCCGCCGTCGATCACGCGCATCGAGCTCGGATCGCATCCGCAAGGGATCGCGATCGACCGCTCGGGCAAGCTCGCGCTGGTCGCGAACGTCGACGGCAGCGTGTCGATCCTGCGCATCGACGGCACGAACGTGACGCTCGACGGCAACCTGAAGATCGGCAAGAAGCGGCTGGCCGGGATCAGCTTTACCCACGACGGCAAGCATGCGCTCGTGTCGCTGCGCGACGAGCAGGGCATCGCGGTGCTGAACGTCGACGACGGCAAGGTGACCGACAGCGGGTCGCGCCTGAGCACCGGCGTCGCGCCTTACACGATCGACGTGTCGAGCGACAACCGCTGGGCGGTCGTCAGCAACGTCGGGCTCGCGGGGCTGCCGGGCTATACGGGCACGCTGGCGGGCGACGCCGATTCGGTCGCACTGATCGACGTGTCGCGCGTGCCGTTCCGCACGGTCCAGTACCTGACGGTGCCGTCGCTGCCGGAAGGCGTCGCGATCTCGCCGAACGGGAAGTGGATCGCCGTGCAGGCGATGGACGGCTCGAACCTGACGCCCGACAACCCGGGCCGCCACAAGATCGGCAAGGTGCTGCTGTTCGAGATCCGCAACGGGCAGGCCGTGAAGGTGAGCGAGTTGCCCGGCGGCGAAGCCGCGCAAGGCATCGTGTTCACGGCCGACAGCCGCCACGTGATCGTGCAGTTCAACGTCGAACGGCAACTGGCATTCTATTCGGTCGAAGGCGGCAAGCTGCACGATACGGGCAAGCGCATCGCGCTGACGGGCGGGCCGTCGTCGTTGAGGACGTTGCCGCGGTGACGCGCACGGCATTTGCTCGTTCAGTTCCGTAGGTTCATGCGGCGCCCGGATTCGCCGGGCGCCCGTCAATGCACATCCCCTGTGCGCCGCCGTTGCAACGCAAAAAATGGCGGAAATTTGTACCCAAAGCCACTTAACTCCGGATTGTTTAGTTAAACAAACTGAAAATTCGGGAAACTTCTTGTAGTGAATAAACAGTCGTTGCGGCACTGTAAGCCCCTGGGAAGCATGTGACGCTCCCGGAGACAGGGCGGTGGAGGCGACGGTTGCGGCGGCAACGACCGTCGCCGGGTATTCGCATGTGACAAGTCGGCGCGGCGTCGCTTGGGGGGACCAGTCGACGTCACGCCGCGCGGCATCGATGTGCCGCGCAGGGCCGCAAGCCAGGCGGCGTGCCGGAATATCGTCGGCGCCGGATCAATCGTTTTAATTAACGGTACTAAACGAAAAATGAAAAATCCACGACTCTTGCTCGTCACCGCACTGACTTGCGCGGCACTCGCCGCGTGTGGCGGCGACGATGTGAACGGTGTTCAGGCGGCCAGCAACGGCGCGGGCGACACACCGTCGACCGTGCCGCCGACTTCGGGGCCGTCCCAACCATCGCAACCATCGCAACCATCCCAGCCTTCCCAGCCGGATCAACCGGCTCCGCTGAAGCGCACCAACATGGCGTTGACGCAGTTCGTCAATCCGTTGATCGGCACGCAGGTCAACGACGATTCCGGCTACGCGGGCAACGTGAGCCCCGGCGCGATGGTGCCGTTCGGGATGGTGAATTTCGGGCCGAACACGCCGCGCTACAACTTCAACGGCTCGGGTGGCTACCTGTCGTCGGGCGGGTCGGGCGGCACGATCGACTTCTTCAGCGTGACGCACCTGAGCGGTGTCGGGTGCCCGGGTCAGGGCACGGTCGCGATGCTGCCGACTGATGCGGCGACGGCCGTGGCGTCGGGCGGGCGGCCGATCGGCATCGGGTACAGCTACGCGGACGAAACGGCCGAACCCGGGTACTACAAGGTGCGTCTCGCGAACGGCATCGTGACGGAGTTGAGCGCGACCGCGCGCTCCGGTATCGCGCGCTTCACGTACACGAACAAGGACAAGGGTTTCTTCTCGATCGATGCGAAGCTGAACGGCAACAGCGATTCGGGCAGCACGAAGGTCACGGCCAACAACGTCGCGCTGGCGTTCGCGAGCGACGGCAAGTCGATGAGCGGGCAGGCCGTGGCGCCCGCGTTCTGCACGCCGTACGGCACGGTGTGGAATGCCCCCGTGTATTTCTACGCGACCTTCGACAAGCCACTGCGCAAGCAGGCGGGCACCTCGGCGGTGAATACCGCCAGCAACGGCGCGGCAACGCTGCAGTTCGACCTGACCGACGCGGACCGGACCGTCACCGTGAAAGTCGGGGTGTCGTCCGTCAGCGTCCAGAATGCGCAGGCGAACCTGAAAGCCGAGGGCGAGAAGCTCGCGTTCGACGACGCACGCAAGAACGCGTCCGGCCTGTGGAACGACCGGCTCAACACGATCCAGATCGACCAGGCCGCGACACCCGCAGCGCTGAACGCGGCGCAGAAGTCGAATCTGACGAAGTTCTACACCGCGCTCTATCGCGTGTTCGGCACGCCGACGCTCTACAGCGACACGAACGGCGAATTCCGCAGCATGCGCCAGCCGAGGAACGCGGACGGCAGCTATCCGAAGTCGGTCGACCAGACCGGCACCATTCCGCCGCGCGCGACCGCAAAGGTCGGCGATTACGCCTTCCGGCGTGCCGATGGATCGCAGGGCGGCGCGGGCAACCACTACACGGGTTTCTCGCTGTGGGATACATACCGATCGCAGGCACAGTTGCTGGCGTTGCTCGCGCCGAAGGAATCGAGCGACATGATGCAGTCGCTCGTCGTCGACGCGTTGCAATGCGGCGCATTCCCGCACTGGGTCGACGGCAGCGACGACTCGACGCCGATGGCGGGCGACAACGCGCTGAACGTGATTGCCGGCGCGTACAAGTTCGGCGCGACCGATTTCGACCTGGTGTCGGCCGCGCGCCTGACGAAGCAGTCCGTGTTCGATCCGTCCAGCGCGTGCAACGACCGCACGAGCGCAGCGGGGCTCGCCAATTTCCTGACGGCCCACTACCTGTCGCAGAGCGACGACGGTCACTCGTCGTCGGCCACCATCGAGCGCGTACTGAGCGACCGTTCCGCAGCCGCATTCCTGCAGGCACTGCCCGCGAGCGTGCTGAACGCGCCGTCGGTCGGCGTGACGACCGACAACATCGGCACGCTGTACACGCGGGCCGGGTGGTGGCGCAACATCTTCGACTACACGAACAAGGTGATTGCCGCGCGCAACGCGCCGCCGGCCGGCTCCGCACCCGGCACGCTGGGCACGCTCGTGCAGGGTTCGTTCCACGAGTCGACGGAGCCGAACTACTTCTGGACCTTCGCGCAGGACTGGAGCGCGCTGATCGACGCGATCGGCGGCAAGCAGGCGGCCGTCACACGGCTGAACAACCTGTTTGCGATCACGACGCCGTTCTCGACCGTGCCGTCCACCGGCGACCTGAACGGCGGCGAATCGTCGAACAACCTGTACATCGGCAACGAGCCATCGTTTCAGTCGCCGTGGGGATACAACTGGGCCGGGCAACCGAGCGGCGCACAGTACGTTCTCCCGATCATCATGTCGAAGTCGTTCACGACCGGCCGAGACGGGCTGCCGGGCAACGACGACATGGGCGCGACGTCGAGTTGGTACGTGTGGGCGGCACTCGGCATGTTCCCGGTCATTCCGTCGGAGGCGGGGCTGGCACTGTCCACGCCGCAGTTCAGCGGCATCACCGTCTGGTTCGGCAACGGCAAGACGCTGCGGCTCGAAAGCGACAAGCAGGTCGCGATGGA
Source organism: Burkholderia sp. Ac-20384 (assembly GCF_017104605.1). Lineage (NCBI taxonomy): Bacteria > Pseudomonadati > Pseudomonadota > Betaproteobacteria > Burkholderiales > Burkholderiaceae > Burkholderia > Burkholderia sp. Ac-20384. Next base: position 82,189 of record NZ_JAAGPE010000003.1, read on the forward strand.
TAGTGCGGGGCGCCCGTCGTTTGCGTATATCCAGTCGCTGAAGGTCAACGGCGCGGACTACGCGGGTTCATGGCTGCCGCTGGGCAAGATCGCCAACGGTGGCACGATGAACTACGCGCTGTCGGCTACGCCGACGCAGTGGGCGGCCGCCGACAACCTGACGCCGCCGTCCGGGCCGAACGCGGACTACACGCAGATGACGGCTGGCGGGGCGTCGGCCGCGATGCGCATGCGCCAGGCCGGCGCGCGATAAACGCGATAAACGCAAGCGGGCACGCGCAGGGGCCACCCTGCGCGCCCGTCGAGACGACGCAATCCGGGAGAACAACATGAAATCGCAATCGCGCCGGAAATTCCTGTCTTACAGCGCGGCACTCGCCGGCTCGGGCTGGCTCGCGGGCTGCAACGGCGATATCGATTCGACGTCGGGCGCCGTCGGCACGCCAGGCGCCGATGGCCCGGCGACGGTCGCGCCCACCGTGCCGGGCGTGCCGAGCGACCCGGAACACAGCCTGCTGGCCGCGCAGGAGCTCGCGACGAACTGGACGTTCGCCTCGGCGAGCAGCCTGCCGGGCGCCGGCGGTGCGCAACTGTCGGGCGCGGCCGGCGTGACGGGCATGATGCCCGCGACGGTGCCCGGCACCGTGCTGAACAGCATGATCGTCAACGGCAAGTATCCCGATCCGCTCTACGGTCGCATCGTCACGGACACCATCCCCGATACGCTGAAGGACACCGATTACTGGTACCGGACGACCTTCGCGGCGCCGGCGCGGCAGCCGGGGCAGCGGTTGTGGCTGCGTTTCGGCGGCGTCAACTACTGCGCCGAGGTCTGGCTGAACGGCGCGCTCGTCGGCCGGCTGGAAGGCGCGTTCAAGCAGGGCGCGTTCGATATCTCGCGGCTCGTGCCGCAGGCGGGCGGCGCGGCCCACCTCGCGGTACGCGTGGTCAAGCTGGATTTCTCCGAAGGGCCGCTGCTGCCGAGCTACAAGAGCGGCGTCACGCGTGGCGGTCGCAACGGCGGCCCGACCGGCGTCACGCTGAAGAACGGGCCGACGTTTTTCTGCTCCGCAGGCTGGGACTGGCTGCCGACGATCCCCGATCGCGAGCTGGGCATCTGGCAACCGGTGACCTGGTTCACGACCGGCGTCGTGCGCATCGCGGCGATCAATGTCGCGCACACGCTGTCCACCGACCTGTCGCGTGCCGAGCTGCGGCTCGATCTCGAACTGGACAACGGCTCGGGTGCGGATCTCGTCGCCACCGTCGTTGGCACCATCGGCAACGGTGCGCCGTTCCGCCACGACATCGCGATTCCCGCATCGAGCACGACGACGAAGGTGTCGCTCACGTCGTCGGATATCGCGGCGCTGTCGATCAGGCAGCCGCGCCTGTGGTGGCCGAACGGGTATGGCGAGCCTAATCTCTACGCGGTGAAGGTCGGTGTCGACGTGGCGCGCAGGCGCTCGGACGAGCGCACGCTGAACATCGGCCTGCGCCGCATCGAATACGCGCGCGACATCGGCATGGGCCAGCAGTTGAGCATCACGGTCAACGGCCTGCCGATCCTCGTGATGGGCGGCAACTGGGGGCTCGACGAAGCGCTGAAGCGCATTCCGCGCACCCGGCTGTTCAACCAGGTGCGGCTCCATCGCGACGCGAACCTCAACCTGATCCGCAACTGGAACGGGCAGAGCACGAGCGACGATTTCTTCGACGCATGCGATCGCTACGGGATCCTCGTCTGGCAGGATTTCTTCTTCTCGACCGAAGGAGACGGATCGGGCCCGGCCAATGTGCCGCGCGATCTCGACAACATCCGCGACGTGATCGCACGCAACCGTCATCGCCCGTCGATCCTGCTCTGGTGCGGCGGCAACGAAGGTTCGCCGCCGCCGGCACTCGTCAAGGGGCTCGACGCGCTCGTCGCCGAACTGGACCCGCAACGCCTGTGCCTCACGAGTTCGGCCGGCGATACGGGCGCCGGCGCGGTGAACGGCTATTCGTCCGGCGGCCCGTACAACTGGGCCTCGCCGCAGGCCGCGTTCAGCCGCGGCTACGGCACGACGTCGGTTGCGTTTCACAACGAAGTCGGCTCGCATTCGATCCCGACGCTCGAATTCGTCGAATCGATGCTGCCGCCCGGCTCGTACGAATGCCCCGACGATTTCTGGGCCGATCGCGACATGAACGGCAACGGCGCGTACTACCCGGCGGTCGGCAAGCAGGGCGGTGCCGGGTACATCGCGATGACGGCGCTGCGCTACGGCGCGATCCGGAATCTGGCGGATTTCGTGCGTAAGGCGCAGATGATGAACTACGAATGCATCCGCGCGATCTACGAGGCGAACGCGGCCGTGATGATCGGCCCGGTGGCCGGGAGGATCACGTCGCCGGCCACCGGCGTGATCATGTGGATGACGAATCCCGCGCAGCCGAGCTTCGTGTGGCAGATGTACAGCCACGATCTCGAGGAACATGCGTCGTTCTTCGCGGTGCAGCACGGGTGCCGTCGCGTCAATGCGATTCTCGATGCCGGCACGGCCGACGTGACGATCGCGAATCACACGGCGGCAGCCGTCACCGGCCGCGTCGAGATGCGCGTGTACAACCTCGACGGCACGCTGAACAGCCGGACGACCGCGGATGTCGGCGGCGTCGCGAAGGCGTCGTATCGCGTGGTGGCGAATCTTGCATCGGCGCTGGCTGCCGCGAAGTCGGACGTGTGCATCGTCGCGCTTGCGCTGACCGATTCGGGCGGCACGACGCTGGCCGAGAACGTCTACTGGCGGCAGCGCGACGGGGGCGACAACGCATACACGTCGCTCGACACGATGCCGGGCGCGGCGGTTTCCATCAGCGCGACATCGGCCGAGGCCGACGCGACGACGACGCGCATCACGGTCGACGTCGCGAACATCGGCACCGCCGTCGCGCTGATGACGCACCTGCAGGTGTTCGATCCGTCGACCGGCGTGCGTGTGCTGCCTGCGTTCTACAGCGACAACTACCTGAACCTGGTGCCGGGCGCGAAGCGGCAGGTCACGATCGACCTGCCGCATGCGGGCGGCGTGCCGGTGCCGCGCGTCGCGCTGCGCGTCGACGGGTGGCGGCTCGATCGCCCGAACTGTCGGCTGGGGCTCGGCGGCGTGCCGGTCGTGTTCAACGAGCGCGCGCTGGCGGTCGCGCCGGCGGTGCCGACGTTCGCGGTGTGCTGATGGTGGAGGGCGCCGAGTGATGCCGCGCAGGCGGAAGCGCGGCGCTCATTGCCTGCCGGATGGCCGGCAAGCCGTTACGGATTGAGGAATTTGGCGAGCCAGCGCGGTGTCGCCGCGCGATCGAAGACGACCTGCAGCGAGGTGCCGAACGTGCCGTATTCGAGCCCGTGGCGCTGGGCAAGCAGCGTCAGCGACTGGGGCGTGTAAAACGAGATGTGCCCGTTGCGCGGCACGCAATACCACCACTGATCGATGCCGTGCTCGATGATTTCCGGGGTGATCAGCGACGTCTGGAACAGCAGCGCGCCGTCGGGTTTCCGGTAACGCATGATCTCGTCGAAGAGGTCGAACGGCGCCGGATGATGCTCGAACACTTCGAACGACAGGATCGTATCGAACTTGCCTTCCGGCGGAGCCGGGTGCGAGAACGGATCGTACGACGTCACGTTCGTGAAACCGCGCGATGCCAGTTTCCGTTCCAGCAGGCCCAGCCCCGAGCCGAAATCGAGCATCCGGCCTTCCCGCATTTCCGGAAAGCTGGTGCAGATCAGGTCGGCATGCTGTTGCGGACGGATCTCGAGATATTCGGGATCGTGGCGCGCGTAGTCGGCGTTATAGACATGCTGCGCGAAATCGTCGTGGGTCCAGTTGTCGAACATCGGGGCCCACGTGAAGCCGCATTGCCCGCATGCGTGGTAGTAGACCGGAACCCCCGCATACGGGTCGACTTTCTTCCCGGCAATGATGTCGGCGCCGCAGCGCGAGAAATCGACCAGGCCGCAGATGGGGGCGTGGGCCGCGCACACTTTGCAGGCAATGGCCGCCGGGTGGCGATTCAGGTCGTGACTCAAATCCTGTGCTCCTGTTCGCCGGCGAGGCGTGCGTGTGACGGATGGTGCCGCAGAGGCTATCACAGTCGCATCGGCCGTCGCGACCGTGCGCGGCGGCGTGGCCAGGCGCGCCTACGGACGCAGCAGATCGAACCCGCCGAATACGACGACACCGCTCAACGCGATCATCGCGACGGAGTGCTGGCCGAAGTAGAGAATCGCGGCGGCAAGCCACGTCGTGATGCAGAAGGCGCCGATGCGGGCCATCGTGGGTTCCTCGAATGCGTGATGAAGTGAGCGCGCGCCGCCCGGCGTTCGCTGCTCGCAATCGCGAGCGAGGCCCACCGGCGGACGGAAAAGGCGACCCGCGCAGCGGCGACCGCGGCGCCGGCACGTGTTGCGTGCCGCACCTGGAAGGGCGGGAGTCGAGGCCGGCGACGTCGCGTGCTCATGCCCGGAGGCAATCGGCGTGCGAAATCCGCTGGCGAAGCCGCGATTTTACCAGCGCCGCCGTGCCGCGAATCTGGCCCTTTCGTGATCAAAATGCGGCGATCGTCCGCCAAATCAGTCCGGCCCCGACACTCAAGTTTCGTGTGACGAATGCCGTAAACGAGTTGGAAGGCATTTCCCACCCAGTCACGATTCGCTTACGGACATAAGGACCGACACGATGCAGATCGATTTCTCCACGACCGCACGCTCCCCGCTGGCGGACGGTAGCCTGAGCGCGAACGCCTCGTCCGGCACCGCGACGACGTCGTCGGCTACGTCCGCCGCAACGTCATCCACCGATGGCGCGACGAATGCGTCGGGGGCGACGAGTACGACGGGCACCACCGGCACGAAGGATGCAACCGGCGCCACCGGCCAAACGCTCGGCGCTTCGGGCGGGTCGTCGGACAGCCCGGCGGTCGCTCAGCTGAAAGCGCTGATCGACCAGCTGCAGAAACAGCTGGCCACGATCGAGCGCCAGATGGCGAGCGCGGCGCAGCGCGCGAAGGACGACCCGGCCGCGGCGATCGAACAGCAGTCGCTGAGTGCAACCGCCAGCGCGATCTCGGGGGCGCTTTCGACCGCGATCTCGCAGCTTGCGGCGGCGATCGAGAAATCGGGCGGCTCGCAGGCGGGCGGACTGGTGTCGACGCAGGCTTGACCGGCTGCGGCCGCGTCGGCCGCTCGCATTACAATCGTAAGCCTGTCTCCCTCGAAAGGACGGCTGAACGATGAATGCGGAACGCAACGACGACGATCTCGCCCGCTTCGAGTCGCAAGGCGGTACGCCGCTGCCGGCGGCCGACGAGCAAGGATGGCTGGAACACGACGGCGCGCGCATCTGGCACGCGTCGTTCGGCCATGGCCCGGCGGTCGTGCTGCTGCACGGCGGCCTCGGCCATAGCGGTAACTGGGGCAACCAGGTGCCGGCGCTGCTCGCGGCCGGCTACCGCGCGATCGTGATCGACAGCCGCGGCCACGGCCGCAGCACGCGCGACGACCAACCCTATTCCTACGAACGCATGGCCTCGGACGTGCTCGCGGTGCTCGACGCGCTGCACGTCGACCGTGCGCGCTTCGTCGGCTGGAGCGACGGCGCGTGCATCGCGCTCGTGCTGGCCGATCGCGCGCCGGAACGGGCGGCCGGCGTGTTCTTCTTCGCGTGCAACATGGACCCGAGCGGTACGAAGGAGATCGTGCCGGGTCCGCTGCTCGACCGCTGCTTCGCGCGGCACCGCAAGGACTACGCAGCACTGTCCGCGACGCCGGACCAGTTCGACGCCTTCGTCGCGGCGGTCAGCGAAATGATGCGCACGCAACCGGATTACCGCGCGCAGGATCTCGCGGCGATCGCCGTGCCGGTCACGATAGTGCTGGGCGAGCACGACGAATTCATCCGGCCCGAGCACGCGGCGTACCTGGCGCGCACGATTCCGGGCGCGACGCTGACGACGCTGCCCGGCGTGAGCCATTTCGCGCCGCTGCAGCGGCCTGAGCGGTTCAACGCGGCGATGCTGGGGTTTCTCGAGCGGCTGCCGGGGTAATACGCGGGACGACCACAGGCTGATCTTCCGGTCGGGATTCGGACGGCCCGCGCGGCCCGGCCGCGGGCGCGCGCATTCACCGCCCGGGGGCTCAGACCATCGCGTTGTCGGCGCCGGGGATTTCGTGCGCCTTGATCTGCTTGCGATGCAACTTGTACAGCAGCTTGCCGAGCATGCCGTCCTCGTGGTGTGAGCGCGTCATGTTGACCACGTATTCGTCGTCGGGCGCGACGGCCTGTGCGCCCATGATCCAGCGCACGCTTTCGCGGTAGTTGTAGAGCGACTTGTCGCGACCGTCGCAGAGGAAGCCGGACAGCGCGGCCATCGCCGCAGGATGACCGCCTTCGGCGTGCCGGCGCAGTTCGTCGATATAGCGATGGCGGGACGGGATGTCGTCGAGATCGCCGATGAACATCAGCAGGCATTCGAGGCCGTCGGAGTGCCCCATCTCGTGCGCCTTGCGCGCCGCCTCGACGGCCTCGATCTTCATGCGCTGGCGTTCGGCTTCGTCCTTGCTGGCTTGCGCGATGTGGTGATACACGTAGCTGAGCTTGTAGGCGCCCATGTTGCCGTCGTCGTCCATCGCCAGGCGGTAGTAGTGCGCAGCCTTGTACAGATCGACCTCGACGTGCATGCCCTCCTCGTAGAAACGCCCGAGCAGGTACTCGCACGAATCGCCGCCGGCCTCGTAGCCGAGCTGGCAGATCGCGAACGATTCCTCACTGCGCCGATTTCCGCTGCACAGCGCGTACGCGACCTGGTTCCATGCGAGCGAGCCGGGATCGCTGACGCGCGCGGCGTCCAGCCAGGCCGCGCCGCGCGCGTCGTCGCGGGCGAAGCCGAATGCGCCGGCGCGATGCCCGTAGCCGCGCAGGATCATTGCCGCCGTACATGCGCGGGCGTCGGACGCCCGTTCGATCGCGCGGGTGAACCACGTGCCTTGCGGATCGGTGTCGAGCATCAGCCGTATCGCGACCGCCATCGCGGCGTTGTCGTTGATCGGCTCGTTGCGCTCGGCTTCCTGCAGGCGTGCGTAACCCAGCGCGAATTCATCGCGCATGTAGTGCGCGTGGGCCAGCCAGTACAGCGTTTCCCAGCGATGGTAGGGATGCAGTGCCGCTTCGGCCCGCGCCAGCGTGACGGCCATTGCACGCCGCGCGTCCTCGGAGTCGTCGTTGGGCTCCAGCGTCTCGCCGTAGTACTCGTCGCGCCAGATCTCGTGCAGCAGCCGGTCCTTCTCGACCGCGTCGAGGTGCGCGCACGCGTCGGAATCGACGAACGCGCGGACGTGGTCGTGCGAGCCGCCCCAGCGCGGCTGCATGTACCAGATGAACGTGCGCATCGAGAAGTACTGGTGCGGGTGGATGTGCAGCGTTGCCTCCATCCAGTACCACTTTTCCTTGCGCAGCTTCTTGCCCTGGACGGGGCCGGGCAGCGCGTCGGGAAATTCCGCCGGGCAGGCGACCGGCACGTCGGGATTCAATCCCGAGCGCGCGAGCATGCGCTGCAGTTCGGCGCGCGTGGCTTCGTCCTCGGCGCCGATGTTCAGGTGCAGTTCGGTGACGGGCCAGCGGCGCTCGCGCACGAGCTGCGTGAGCCACTCGGGCTCGCCGAACGACGACACGCTCGTGAAGATCACCTTCGGCGCGCTCCACATCGTCGGCGCGAGCACCAGCGCGCGCAGCGCGGCGACGATCGTCAGCGTCGCGCACGCATGCGCGCCGATCCAGCCGGCTTCGGTCACCGTCTCGGCCCAGCCACTGCCGCGATACTCGTACGCCCAGTGGTGCCAGTAATGCGCTTCGCACAGCCACGCGTGTGCGGAGCGCGGATTCGCGGCCTGCCATGCGCGCAGGCGCGCGAGGCCTTCGGCGCCGGCTTCGATGCACGGCTGCACGTCGGCCGGCAGTGCGTCGACGTACAGCGCTTCGGCGGTGCGGTCGGTGAAGCTGGCCGCGAGCGCGGCATCGAGCTGCGTGTCGAGCGCGGCGAACTCGCCTGCGCGCAGCAGCGCGTCGACGTCGCAGATGAACCAGCGGGATTTCGCGGGCGGAATCAGGTCGGCGGGAACGGAGGACATGTCGGTGTCGGCGGTCATGACGAAACGGGTTGGGGATCGAAGATGCGGTAGCGCTTCCACGGCAGCGAAAGCCAGTTTCCGGACGGATCGCGCAGGTGCTCGCGCACTTCCTGCGTGGCGCGTGACGACGCGGGGCCGTCCTGGCCGCTGCCGCGCAGCCAGTGCTGGCGCGCGCGTGCATACGCGAGCCCGAAGTCTTCCCAGCTGTCGAAGCTGTCCTGTGCGCGCTGGGCATTGAGCAGCAGCACGACCCACGCATGCCGTTCGGACGCCCAGCCGAGCAGCGCGATGCAGCGCACGAGAAACGCGGTGCGCGCGCAATCGAACGCCAGCGCGTCGCGCACGCGGCCTTCAGCGGCGAGCTGTTCGTAGAAGCCTTCGTGCGAGCGGCCGACGCCGCGTATCCAGCCGGCGAGGATGGCCGGCACGCGCTGCACGATCTGCCACTCGGGCAGGTCGGCCGGCAGGTCGAGTTCGCGTCGCAACTGGGCGGCGAGCTTGTCGCGCTGCGCGTCGGGCAGCGTGTACACGAGGTCGTCGCAATCGCAGCGCAGCCCGTTGCGGATCAGCAGGATGTCGGCGAGTGCGAGCGACCAGCGGCGGCGGTTCGGCGGCGCCTGGTCGGCGAGCGTATGGGCGAGCTTGACGGCCGCGGTCTGCCGGACCGTGACCGCGGCGTCGGCGCCCGCGGCCTGGTCGGCGTCGACTTCGCGCACCATCCGCCGGGCGATGCGGAACGAGCGCCACAGGTACCGCACGAGCCACAGCACGGCGAGACCGATCAGCAGTTTCAGCATGACGGGCTCCCGTCCGCCGTCGCGGGAAACACGAGCGCGGCGCACAGCGCGGGATCGATCGGAATACCTTCGATCGCGAAGGTTGCCGTGTTGGCCGGCGGCGCGTCAGGCGCGCGCTCGGCTGGCAGCGCGTCGGCCGGCAATGCATGGCGCGCGGCCGCTGCAACGGCCGGATCGATCTGCCGGAGCTGGCCGAGCGCATAGGGCGCGTTGCGCAGCAGCAGCCATTGCAGCACGGCCGGCGGCTGCGGGAAATGCTCGATCAGGTGAAAGTTCTCGCTCATCACGCTCAGCAGATGATCGGGCGAGCGAACGTCGGTGACGAAGGTCCATTCGCCGACCGCCGCGCCGGTCGTCTCCGGCTCGAACACGAGCCCCATGCCTTCGCAATCAGGATGGCGTTCGCCGCGCGGTGCGAGCGCACGCAGGAACTGGCGGACGTCGTCGGCGTAGCGGCGCACCGGATGGCGGTTCTGCTTGCCCTTGATCTGGTCGATGCGCAGGCCGTTGCCGGTTACCTGCAGGCTGATCGTCACGTGCGGCTGGTTGCCCGCGCCGCGCAGCGTGAACAGGCGCAGCCGGCCCTCCTGTGCGGCTTGCGCGTACTGTTCGCCGTAGCCGCCGCGCAGCCGGCGGCGATCGGCGAACTGGCCGAGGCAGTGCTGCATGTAGTACGACTCGTAGGCGAGTTCCTCGCGCAGCGCCGCATGATCGCCGGCGAATTCGAACACGATCCCGTTCGGCGTGCGCAGCACCTCGCGCAGCGCGAGGCCGCTGCTCGGCACCCAGCCCTTGTCGCGGCGTGCCTGCATCCGCTGGTGCTCGCGCTCCCACATGTCGAGCGCCATCGTGCACGTGATGCGCTGCAGCTTCTGCGCGAGCCGCGTGCCGGCGCGCGAGCGCAGGAATTCGACCAGCACGCGCTCGCGGTCGGTCAGCAGCATGTGCTCGGGATCGATGAAGTAGAGCGGCTTCGGCTCGTCGGCCGGCAGTGGCACCGGCTCGGCCGCCGCGCCGGAGGGCGGTTGCGGGCGGAACCGGCGTACGAGCCAGTCGGGCGCCGGCCGGTCGGCGCCGGCGAGTGCGCGGTAGTCGGCAAGCGAATCGAGCGGCTGCGCCTGCTCGAATGCGCCGACGACCCAGCGGAAGAAATGGTTGCCGAGCCACGCGCAGATGTCGGCCGGATCGCCGCGCTCGGCGCTGCGGCGTGCGATGGCCGCCTTGATGTCGGGCGCATTGACGACATCGCGCGGCCGATAGGCGGGCGCGGCGACGGTTTCGGTCACGGGGTTGCTCTCCGGTCAGGCAGGGCGTGCGCAGGCGATGCGCGCGGGACCCTGGCGGTTCTTTCGGCTGGCGGGCGAAGCAGCGAACGGGCGCGCGAGCGGGGCGCGGCGGCGTGGCGTGTTCCCGCTGCGGGGCGGTCGATGCGTGAAAATCACGCGACCGGGCAGCAGCCAATGACGCGGGAGCGGGTGATCAGCGAATGGTGATTCATTGTTTCTCTCAGGATGGATCTTATTTTTTGCTTCCGCGAGTCTACTGCGATCCGCGCCGGTGAATCAATCACGCGGTGTGCCCGCGTATGCGGATCTGACAAGACTTATCTCTTTTTCACCGATTTTCGGTGCGGTGCGATTCGGCCGCCGGATGGAATGCTGTTAAAACCGACAGGTTTTTTCGATCAACCGGTGAACGTTCAGGGAAAGGCGTCGGGACAACGCAGCGCTTCTCTTATCTCATAAGTTTTTCTTTCGGCTCGCGCAACATATCGTCGATTGTTGCTGGCGGGCAGGCAGGGGATAGTCCTGCTTCGGCAGGCCAGCCACTGTGGTTTTCGCGTGGCGCGGCCGGATCCGTTGTCCACGCAACCATCAGAAATCAAAGGAACCGCAACCATGCGATTCAACGCGACACGCTTCGCCGCGACCCTGTTCGTCGCCGCGTGCGCCACCGCCACGGCCGGCCGCGCGGCCGCCGCCACCCAGGACGACCTCCACGACACCGTCACGCGCTACATCGCGCCGCTGATGAAGCAGTACGCGATTCCCGGCATGGCGATCGGCATCGTCGCCGACGGCAAGCCCTACGTGTTCGACTACGGCGTGATGTCGACGCAAACCGGCAAGCCCGTCACCGGCGATACGCTGTTCGAAATCGGCTCCGTCAGCAAGACGCTGACCGCGACACTCGCGGCCGACGCGCAGGAGGGCGGCGAACTGTCGCTGGCCGACCCGGCGGGCAAATACCTGCCCGCGGTACAGGGCAAGCCGTTCGGCGTCGTGACGCTGCTCAATCTCGGCACGCACACGCCGGGAGGCATGCCGCTGCAGGTGCCGGACAGCATTCGCGACGACGCGGGCCTGATCCGCTATCTCGACGCGTGGCGGCCCGCGTATGCGCCGGGCACGTATCGCACGTATTCGAACGTCGCGATCGGGATGCTCGGGTGGCTCACCGCGAAGGCGATGCACAAGGATTTCGCGGTGCTGATGGAGCAGCGGCTCTTTCCCGCGCTCGGGATGACGCACACGTACATCAACGTGCCGGAAGCACGCCAGGCCGACTACGCACAGGGCTATACGCAGGACGGCAAGCCGATCCGGATGACGGGCGGCATGCTGTGGCAGCCGGCGTACGGCGTGCGGACCACGGCGGCCGACCTGCTGCGCTTCGTGCAGGCGAACATGGGACTGATCGAAACCGCACCGCGCCTGCAGCGCGCGCTCGAGCGCACGCACACCGGCTATTTCCGCGCGGGGCCGCTGACGCAGGACCTGATCTGGGAGCAGTATCCGTATCCGGTCGCGCTGCCGACGCTGATCGAAGGCAACTCGATGAAGATGCTGCGTAACGGGGTAGCGGCCACCGCGATCAAGCCGCCGCTCGCGCCGAGCGCGGATACGTGGATCAACAAGACCGGCTCGACCAACGGCTTCAGTACCTATGTCGCGTTCGTCCCCGCGAAACGGATCGCGATCGTGATGCTCGCGAACCGCAGCTATCCGAACGAGGACCGCGTGAAGGCCGCGTACGGGATCCTCGGGGCGCTCGACGGCCGACGGTAACGTTTCCGCCGAAGAGCCGGCCGCTCCACGTGGCCGGCTCTCCCCAAAAAAACCGATACCTGTATCGGCGCGCTTCTGCAAAACGAAATACGTGCATCGCATCCCCTGAGCAGAATCCGGGCAGATCACCGGGCGTGTCCGGATAGTCCAGTCAGGGGGAAACATGAGGAAGACCACACTCGCGCGGCTGCTGTGCGGGCTGACCTTGGTCAGCGCGCTCGGCGCATGCGGCGGCAACATGGATGGCACGGGCGGCGCGGCAGGCGCGTCGGCGAACGCGGCCGGCGGGTCCGGCGGCACCGATAACGGCAAGGGCAACGGCGGCAACCCGCCGGGCCAGCAGGTCGCGAACCGAGCGCTCGTGATCGAGCTCGACGGCGTCACCTATGCGGCACTGCAGGCCGGCATTGCGGGCGGCACGCTGCCGAACCTCGCGAAGCTGCACGTCGCACCCGCCTACAGCGGCGGCGTCAACGGCCTGCCGTCGCAGCAGCCGAATCTCGACACGCCAAGCTGGGCCACGCTGCTCACCGGCGCGTGGGCCAACCGTCACCAGGTGCTGTCCGACGCACCGAACCAGGCGCTGCAGGCACCCACCACCTTCGACGCGCTGAAGACCGCGAACGCGGGCCTGCTCGGCGCGGCCGTCGGGTCGCCGGCGCTCACGTCGCTGCTGACCGCCGGGCGCAACGCGGGCAGCCTCGACACGCTGGCGAACTGCGCGGCGGTCGACAGCTGCGTCACGCAGCAAGGCGCCACGATGATCCAGCAGGGTTACTCGCTCGTCGTCGCGCAGTACCACTCGGCGCAGGATGCGGCGCTGAACTACGGCCTCGGTGCGTCGGCGTACGCGAATACGCTGCAGCAGCTCGACGCGGCCGTCGGCGCGCTCGTCGCCGAAACCGTGAAGCGCAACAAGGAGAACTGGCTGGTCGTCGTCACCGGCGGTCACGGCCTGAACGCGGCGGGCGGCAGCGACGGCCTGCCGCTGCTGTCCGAATCGACGACCTTCATCGCGATGAACCAGGCCGACAACGGGCGGCTGGGCAGCGCCGCGCAGCCGGCATCGCTGGCCGACCTGCACACGCGTGCCAGCATCGCCGATGTCGCGCCGACCGTGCTCGCGCAACTCGGCGCGTTGCCCGCGCCGTCCGCGTATGAAATGGACGGCGGCGAACTGATCGGCACGCAACCGGTGTCGCAGCTCGCGGGCGCGACGAGTACCGACGGCCACAGCGTCGTGCTGACGTGGGTGGCGCCCGCGAGCGGCGCGATCGCGGTGTACCGCGCGGGCCAGCAGATCGCGACGCTGCCGGCCGGAACGACGACCTATACCGACAGCAATCTCGGCCTGACCGCCGCCGGTACCTACAGCTTCGACTACGTGGTGACGGCGGGCGGTGCGCCGCTCGGCAATATCGCGCGGATCGCATACGTGCCGCCGCCGCCCCCGCCGCCGCCGCTCGCGACGACGCTGAAGAACGGTCTTGCGTCGTACTATCCGTTCGGTGCGTTGCCGGCCGTCGATGCACTGAACGCGAGCACGTTGGGCCCGTTCTCGGCCGCCGCGAACGGCGGCTCGCTCACCGCCGATCCGTTCGGCGGGCAGGCGCTGCAGGTGACGACGCAGACCGTCGACACGAACGGCTACGACGGCTACCAGCTCGTGCAGAATGCCGATATCGCGACGCAGGCGCAGTTCACGATCGGCATGTGGCTGAAGACGCCGTGTACCGACGTGGTCGGTTTCGGCACGCCGGTGTTCGCGAACAAGAACTGGCAGAGCGGCAAGAACGCGGGCCTTGCGATCGGGCTGTTTCCGCAGGCATCGGGCGCGCCGTCGGGCACCTGCAACATCCAGTACAACGCGGGCGACGGCACCACCCGCAACGACCTGAAGACGATGAGCGTGACCGCGAACCAGTGGGTGTATGCGGCGTTCGTGATCGACACGGTCGGCAAGACGATGACCGCCTACACGTTCGACCCGGTGCTCGGCGAGCAGAAGCAGAGCACGCCGCTCACGGTGTCGGCGGCCGCGTTGCCGGGCCTCGGCACGAAGACGTTCGGCGTGAACGAGGACGGCACGGGCCAGTACCACATGCTCGCGTGCGGGTACCCGGCGAGCCACTACAGCGGCGGCTACACGGTCAACGCGTGCACGACGGTCAAGCCGAACGTGGAGAGCTTCTCCGACGTCGCGATGTGGAACCGCGTCGTGACCGAAACCGAACTGCAGTCGGTCGCGGGCTCGGGCAAGCCGCTGTCGACGATCCTTCACTGACGGAGTGCCGACATGACCATGACGAACCTGCGCCGCGTGCGCGTCGCGCTCGCCGCCTGCGTGCTGAGCGCGCTGGTCGCCGGCTGCGGTGGCGACGATTCGGGCGGCACGGCCG